>JAZQHN010000144.1:0-4173 GCA_045540615.1 Clostridia bacterium | reverse complement strand
AAGGGTTGGGCTGTTCGCCCATTAAAGCGGTACGCGAGCTGGGTTCAGAACGTCGTGAGACAGTTCGGTCCCTATCTGTCGCGGGCGCAGGAGATTTGAAAGGAGCTGTCCTTAGTACGAGAGGACCGGGATGGACGCACCACTGGTGCACCAGTTGTCATGCCAATGGCACGGCTGGGTAGCTAAGTGCGGAAGGGATAAACGCTGAAGGCATCTAAGCGTGAAGCCCCCCTTAAGATAAGATCTCCCATGCCTTCAAGGTAGTAAGGTCACACGTAGACTATGTGTTTGATAGGTTGCAGGTGGAAGTGTGGTAACATACGTAGCTGAGCAATACTAATAGACCGAGGGCTTGACCTAATACATTTTATGGAGTGAAACGAAATAAAATGGATACTCGAAAGCAATTTCGCGAAGCGAAATGTGAGAGAGTAAATCATTTTTACTTCGTAAAATGAATGGTAAGAATCACTTAATAGAGTTTTGAGATTTGCATTGTAAGTTTATCCGGTGGCGATAGCACAGAGGTCACACCTGTTCCCATTCCGAACACAGTAGTTAAGCTCTGTAACGCTGATGATACTTGGTGGGAGACTGCCCGGGAAAGTAAGTAGTTGCCGGAACATTCGAAAAAGAACCGTTTTAGACGGTTCTTTTTTGTACGAAATAAAATTGAATTAGAACAAAAAAGAGTGTAGTGCAGTCCACTGTCTTACAGAGGCATAGAATTATTCCCTATCTTACAATACACAAGACTTTTTAAAATTTTTTGACATTATCAATATAACTTTTTAATTAATTTTTAATGCAGAGCGAATGATATTGACAGATAAGAATCTATATGGTATGATAAAAGAAAAAGGGGATGAATCCGATGGTTTGAAATATACGAGAAGACAGAGGGCGATTATAAATAGAAAATAGGGAGGAATGTTAATGAAAAGAAATCTGATATTTGTCTGGGGAATCATAATTTTATTATCTTTATTTTCATATTCAGTTTTTGCAAATGATGATAATTTACATACTCATTCTGCTTGTGGAACAGCTTGTCACGTGCATCCTGATTCACAACTCCATGAATCTGTTTCATTTCAAGAGTTGAGTCAGGCAGAACGAAAATTATATATTAATCAAGGAATAGTCAAGGATGTTATCAATGGATACTATACATTGCAGAGTGGTCATTATTATTTGGCGGAGCCTATTGATTGTATAAAGCGTTTGATCATTCCTGCAGATTCAAATGTAACATTGTGCCTTAATGGAAATGATCTTACTATTTCTAATAGGATTTATTTGGAAGATAATGCTGTTTTTACTGTTTGCGATTGCACAGGTCAAGGGGGAATCTATGCTTCCATAACCGGAGAGACGTACTGTTCTTATACTTTGAATTGGTATGATGGTTATTTATATGGCATGAAAACAGGAGTATATGATTTGATAGAGATAAATCCGGGATGCCAGGTGAATCTTTATGGCGGAGAATGGAACAACAGTTTTGAAGCTACCAATGCAGTTTGTAATCGTGGAACACTTGTATTATATGATGGAACTATCGTAGCGAATAACCGAACAGGCGTACGAGTGGCAGAGCAAGGAACCGTTACTATGAAGGGCGGTCAAATTATCGGAAACACAGATAAGGCCGTTCTGATAGAACCTTTTGGAAATCAGAGTGAAACAAAAAATATGAGTTTCTTTTTTGAAGGTGGAACAATAGATGGTGATGTTTCTATTGGAAAAAAAGGAGAGATGACAATTTTAAAATCGGCTACTTTTGTTTTGAAAGAGGGAAAGACTCTTCAAGTAGATGGTTTGTTTCATAATAATGGTTCATTTGTAAACAACGGAACTGTAACTGCTTATTCGAAAGTTGAAAGCGATGCCGGCTTGTTATTTTATGGGCAGATTTCAGAAGCGGCAAATGTTGCTCAAGAGCAAGAGGCGGCAACCATTACAATTCTGAATACAGCGACTGTTGGAGATAAGAAACCAACCTTCCGGCAAGGAAATGTTGTCTTGGATTTGGCAGGAAATTCATTTTCCGGCCCCATTAATATTGAAAACCGTGAAACAAAATTAAAGATAACCGATAGTATCGGGAACGGTAAATGTACGGTTAATGATCGAACAAGTGGCATCATCAGCAATTACGGTTGCTTGGAATTGGAAGGTATTTCAATTAGAGGTGGCCAGGAAGGAATTTCTAATTATGGCGAACTGATTATCAGAGATTGTGATATTAAGGCAGTGAATACTGCAATTAAAAATTATGAAAAACTTATCATTCATAGCGGAACAATTTCGGTTTCTGCACTCTACGGCTTTGCGGTCTGGATGGAAGGTGTTTCTTATTTTGAGATGAATGACGGTATAATCAAGGCAACAGAATATCAAACCGGAGTAAAATTATTTAATGAGACGCCGGAATTTGAGGCCATGAAAATGAATGGCGGTACCATTGAAAGAGGAATCAGCGGATGCCAAATGCTGACGATTCTTGATTTTATTCTTCCGGACGGTTATGCTTTTTATCTCAATGGAGAAGAAGTGGATATGTCTGTAGAACGAGGTTCCTTAATCGGAACTGTTACAATAGGAAAGAAAACCTTATCATCGACCGGGACGACCCGTGCAAGATTGGTTTCGGAGGATGGTAGTGAGACGATAGAATATCCTTATTTTATCCAGGCTTACAGGGATGCGCAAAGAGAACGATACAATGGTTGGACTTTGCAGCTTTCTGATACCATATCCAGAAGCAGTGCACTGACCGTATATGGGAAAAATCTGAATCTGGATCTTGCCGGGCATACAATTTCGTTTGAGCGTACCGATGTTAATTATGCCATGTATGTGCGGAAACGGTCAAAGCTTGTTTTGTCCGATTCTGTGGGAAACGGAAAAATAGATAGCAAATCAGTAGCACAGCATGCCTTTACGGTTGCAGGTGAATTGATTATTGAAAGCGGTGAAATTGTCTCAAAAGCAGCAGGTGTTTATTCAAGAACGGGAAGTATTGTGATGAACGGTGGAACTATCAATGCTCAAGGTGGAATGGAATTGACCGAGTATGGAAATGGATCGGCTGTCTTAAACCAGGGAACCATCATCGGTTCTGCATATGGTGTTGTTGTTGCCAATAAAAATCATTTTCAGATGAATGGTGGTTTGATCAAAAGTCCCGGAACAGTGGCAGAAATGATGGCACTTCGGTTTGACGGGATTTATGGAGGTGCTTCTGTAACCTTAAACGGCGGTATCTTAGAAGGTGGTATTTCAGGTGAAATCAGAGATTTGACTTTACCTGATAATAAATCATTATATTGCAACGGGGATGAAGTGCAAATTACGGAAGAAATGATGGTGCTTGAGGGAACTGTTACAATCGGAGAACGAGTAAACAGTATGATACCGAAACCGATTGTCAGATATTATTCTTCTGATGGAAAAACAGTGAAAGAATACAGCTATTTGAGAAGTGCACTTGGTTTTGCAAGTTGTAATGACGGCAGCACTCTGGTTTTGCTGGATGATTATCAGACAGATAAACCGATTCAGATTAATGAAATTATTAATCAAGCAATTACAATTGATTTGAATGGATTTTCCATCGAATTTACCGGTGAAAATGGTTTTTATTTTAGCCAATATAACAAAGTAAATTTTAAGAACAGCGGTGAAACCGGAGGGGTAATCAAAGGGAAAAATCTGGTTATCCAAAACGATGGGGATTTGGTGCTTGATGGTGTGACAGTTCAGTCCGATGGCAAATACACCGTACAGCATAATTCTAATTTGTTGGTTGTTCACAACAGTACATTGAAAGGGGAAAAAGCCCTGGAATGTAATAGTGATACAGTGTTGTTGGATGGGACTGTTGTGGATGGAGTGTTGAAAGGACAGATGTTGCAGGATAACTCATATCCACTACAGGAGTTGCTTGGTGAAAATTGTCATTATTATCAAAATGGACAGAAAATAACAGAGTATCAGAACGAATATGTTTTTGAAGAATCTGTCACGGTTCAGAAAGACAATGTAGTTTCTGTCCAATTCGGAGATGGACAAACAAGGTTATATAAAGAGATTACGGCTGCAATATCCGAAGCGGAACAGGAAGAAAATGCGGTTGTTACTTTGTTAAAAAATGATACGGTATATCAG
>JAZQHN010000143.1:0-2580 GCA_045540615.1 Clostridia bacterium | reverse complement strand
GTTCCGCGCTTCGTAAAGGGGTGAGCATAACCTGCCCCTGACCGATAGATAAATTAGCAATATCTCCTTCGTAGTAAGTTTCTTTTTGTCCTGTTGTATCTGTTTGTTCACCGCTGTTTTCAAATAGATTATATGGAGATCCGATTCCAAATTTTTTTGTCATTTCCAGGATCGCTTCAGCTCCCAGTTTTTTCCCCAGTTCAATAAAATAACAGTTACAGGATTTTGCAAATGCCTCCTGAAAGGTAAGTGTGCCGTGAGGAATGCTGTGATAACAACTGACTGTTGTTTCTCCTATAGAAACAGCACCATTGCAAGTGTATCGTTCCGGAATTAATCCTTGTTCTAAAGCAGTTGCAGCTACCACAATCTTAAAGACAGAACCTGCATCATAGGTGCACAGTGCACGGTTGAGCAGATTACCGTCAGGGGAGGATACGTAGTTTTCAATTTTTGTTTGATCAAAATCGGGAAAACTTGCCATTGCAAGAAGATCAGAGGTTTGAACATCTAATAATACAGCTGCTCCTTGAGGAATTTTTTCGTTTCCAATTTCTTCTAAAATGTTTTGAAGAGTAATATCTAAGGTGAGACGAATGTTTCGTTCCTCTTCCGGATTTTCGTAGGAGGAAAAGTCAGAAATGGCATTTCCCGATGCATCCGTTACTGCTCCTGAAAATATTCCTCCACCACCAGCTAAAATATTATCAAATGCGGCTTCCAGTCCTGCCATTCCTTCTGTATCTGTGCAATATCCTAACAAATGGGAGGCAGCACTATCTTTGTGGTATCGCTTAGAGCTTTGAGTAAATATCAGTCCCGGTGTTTGGGAACAATCAGGTTCCTCGGTAAGAGGAATAGCAAAAATGCTTTTTCCTGCTAATCTTTGTTGAAATTCTTTAGGAGTTGTATTACAAAAAGGTTTGAGCATACGGTATATGCCGTTCCCATCTTGCACAAGAGCAGGATTAATTACAGCCAAGCTTTGTTCTCCGCCATAAGTCAGAGAATAAAAATTACGATCGGTAATTTGACCTCGGTTTTCCTGTTCCGGGATTTGAGACCACCTTTGCATTGCAGCATCTTCGGACAATTTTTCTCCTTGCAAAAACTGCAAATATCCAATCCTTACTGTCAAAAGTGCCAAAATAAAGAAAATACCGATACAGACAATTTTGATTTTTTTACTCAAAACAATCCCTCCAAAACAAAAAAATACAGAGTTAGTATTTCCAACTCTGTATTTTTTATCAAATTTATTTTTCTAACATTCGCTTGAGATATTGTCCTGTATAGGATTTTTTTACCTTTGCCACATCCTCAGGAGTACCTGAGGTGACTAATGTTCCGCCTCGTTCTCCGCCTTCAGGGCCTAAGTCAATAATATAATCAGCAGTTTTGATCATATCTAAATTGTGTTCAATGATTACCACTGTATTCCCCGATTCTACTAAGGTTTGCAATACACCAATCAAACGGTGAACGTCAGCGAAATGCAACCCTGTTGTGGGCTCGTCCAATACATAAATGGTTTTCCCTGTACTTCTTCTGCTTAATTCCGTTGTCAGCTTTACTCGCTGTGCTTCTCCGCCTGACAGGGTGGTGGAGGGTTGACCAATTTTAATATAACCTAACCCTACGTCGTAAAGGGTTTGGAGTTTGTGCTCAATTTTTGGGATGTTTTGGAAAAATTCCAATCCTTCTTCTACGGTCATATTCAATACTTCGTCAATATTCTTATCCTTGTATTTTACATCCAGAGTTTCCCGATTGTACCGTTTCCCTCCGCAGACCTCACAGGGTACATAAACGTCGGAAAGAAAATGCATTTCAATCTTAATGATACCATCACCTGAGCATGCTTCACACCGTCCGCCTTTTACATTGAAGCTGAATCGACTAGCGGTATATCCGCGAATTTTTGATTCGTTTAAGGAGGCAAACAAATTTCTGATGTCTCCGAATACTCCGGTATAGGTAGCCGGATTGGAACGAGGTGTTCTGCCAATGGGTGATTGGTCGATGTTAATAATTTTATCTAAAAATTCAATGCCTTCAATAGTATCGTGATCTCCTGATTTTAATCTGGAACCATTTAGCTTAGAGGAGAGGCTTTTATATAGAATTTCATTAATCAAAGAAGATTTTCCTGATCCTGATACTCCTGTAACGCAGGTCATGGTGCCAAGGGGAATGGAGACGGTTATGTTTTTTAGGTTGTTTTGGCGAGCTCCATGAATTGTAATGGAGTTTCCGTTTCCTTTTCTCCGCATTTTAGGAACTTCAATTTTTATTTTGCCACTGAGATATTGTCCGGTAACGGATTCTTCGATAGACATCAGTTCCCGGGCGGTTCCTTGTGCAACCAGATGACCGCCGTGTATTCCTGCACCGGGACCAATATCAATAATATGATCTGCTGCAAACATGGTATCTTCATCATGCTCTACTACAAGTAATGTGTTGCCCATGTCACGCAAGCGTTTTAGAGTAGCAAGTAATTTGTCGTTATCCCGTTGGTGAAGTCCGATACTGGGCTCGTCTAAGATGTAGACTACGCCCATGAGAGAAGAACCAATC
>JAZQHN010000142.1:0-9988 GCA_045540615.1 Clostridia bacterium | reverse complement strand
GAAAAATCGGTAATTCCTTTGGATTCCAACGCCATTGTGGCATATTCACTCATGGGTTGAGGAGAAGAAACTCCCAATCCACATGACTTTGCTTTTTCTCCTGTGATATGCTCATAAATTGCCTGTGCCATAGGGCTTCTGCAGGTATTTCCGGTACATACAAATAATACGTTCATTCCTTTACCTCTACAATTTCGTATCCTGCCGCTTTGTTTAAACGGTTAGAAATGGCAAGACCAATTCCCGATTCGCCGCAGTCCTGGGCATACACAATCTCTACTCCCTGCTCGTCAAAGGTTCGAAGATAGGAAAACAAATGTGCCGCCGCTGAAGAACGGTGGTGAATATCTCCTAAGGATAACAGCACGTCTGCATGGAGAATATGGGGCAGAATTTGGGTATATACCATTGCACCCACCCTTTTTCCCAAGCTGTGCTGATTTTTAATTTGTTGATTGATATATCGAATTAATGCCTCATCTGTTCCTTTTACCACAATCACTTGGGCATTGGGGGAATAATGAGGATATTTCATTCCCGGTGCAATAGCCGTCACATTACTTGCCAGTTGCTCGGTGACACTTTGTCCCAAAAGAACTTCACCCAACACCTCACAAAGCTGTTCGTAGGTAATGCCACCCGGACGAAGAAGTACAGGAATTTCTCCACTTACGTCCACAATGGTGGATTCCAATCCTACATCAGCACTGCCTCCGTCAATAACTGCGTCAATTTTTCCGAACAAATCGTCAATTACGTGCTGAGCCGTAGTAGGGCTCGGTTTTCCCGATGTATTGGCAGAGGGAGCCGCAATGGGAACACCTGCCATGGAAATCAGAGCCTGTGCTACAGGGTGCTTAGGAAACCGTACTCCTACGGTAGAAAGTCCCGCGGTGACCTCATCGGGAATGGTATCTTTTTTTGGTAAAATTAAAGTAAGAGGGCCCGGCCAAAACTGTTCCATTAATCTTTTTGCCTGTTCCGAAACATGGCTGACAATATCCTCTAATTGAGAAAGATCAGAAATATGCACAATCAAAGGATTATCCGAAGGTCTGCCCTTGGCTTTAAAAATGTTTGCCACCGCTTCACCCTGTAACGCATTGGCACCAAGGCCGTACACCGTTTCGGTGGGGAATGCCACCAGTCCACCCTGACGAATCAGTTGTGCCGCAGGTCTTAATGGTTCAAATTCATCTGTAACCCGAATGATTTGCATGAGAGTTCGTTCCTTTCTTTATTCCTGAGATGCTGCTAACTTTCTGCTCTGGTCTTCTGTAATCAGAGCATCAATGATTTCGTCTAAAGTACCGCCTAATACCGCTTCTAATTTATGAAGAGTCAGACCAATTCTGTGGTCGGTCACACGTCCTTGGGGGAAGTTATAGGTTCTGATTCGTTCGCTTCGATCCCCGGTTCCCACCTGACTTTTCCGTTCTGCCGCAATTTCCGCATGCTGCTTGGACTGTTCTTCCTCATACACACGGGAACGCAGAATTTTCATTGCTTTATCTTTATTTTTATGTTGTGATTTTTCATCCTGACAAGAAACAACGATTCCTGTGGGAAGGTGGGTAATCCGTACTGCCGAGTCGGTAGTATTAACGCACTGTCCACCCGGACCTCCTGCACGAAACACATCAATCCGAAGATCATTAGGATTAATTTCCACTTCCACTTCTTCCACTTCGGGCAAAACCGCTACCGTAACGGTAGAGGTATGAATCCGTCCACCTGATTCTGTGGCGGGGATTCGTTGTACACGGTGAACACCGCTTTCAAACTTTAACTTACTGTACGCCCCTGCACCTTCAATGCTGAAGGATACTTCCTTATATCCACCAATATCAGTAGGGCTGGAGGAAAGAACCTCACTCTTCCAGCGCTTGCTTTCTGCATACAGTCCATACATCCGAAACAGCTCTGCCGCAAAGAGAGCCGCTTCATCTCCTCCTGCACCACCGCGAATTTCAATAATAACGTTTTTACTGTCGTTAGGGTCTTTGGGAAGGAGCAAAATTTTCAGCTCTTCTGACAGTTTTTCAATAGATTCCTTTGCATCCTCCAACTGCATCTGTGCCATTTGCTTCAATTCTCCGTCCGATTCCTCCCGAAGAATTTCTTCTGCTTCTTCTGCTTCCTCTTTTGCCTGACGGTAACTGCGATAGGCTTCTACAATGGGGCTGAGTTCTGCATGCTCACGCATCAGTTTTTGCCATTGGCTTTGGTCTGCAATCACAGAAGGATCGTTAATTTTATCGCTTAATTCCAAAAACTTGGTTTCCAAACCTGCTAATTTATCAAACATGGTTATTCTCCCTTGCTCACATTATGTTCAATTAGTTTCATTATGTTCTCTTGTTTGCATAATGTTCACTTACTTACACTTTGTTTCAGATAGGCATTGACAAAACCGTCCAGATCCCCATCCATGACCGCACCGATATTCCCCATTTCAAATCCGGTACGGTGATCTTTCACCAAATTATAAGGATGGAATACATAAGAACGAATCTGACTTCCCCAGGCAATTTCCTTTTGTTCTCCCTTTAAATCCTCGATTTTCTCTTTATTTTCCTGTTCCTTTAATTCCATCAGCTTTGCCATGAGCATTTTCATAGCAATATCACGGTTTTTATGCTGTGACCGTTCGTTCTGACAGGATACCACAATTCCTGTAGGAATATGAGTAATACGGATCGCAGAGTCGGTTTTATTAATATGCTGACCGCCTGCACCGCTGGAACGGTAAGTGTCTACTTTTAAATCGTCGGGATTAATATCAATTTTTACATCATCATCAAGTTCAGGCATCACTTCTAAAGATGCAAAGGAGGTATGCCGACGTCCAGATGCATCAAAAGGAGAAATACGAACCAGACGGTGTACCCCTTTTTCTGCTTTGGAATAACCGTAAGCATTAAGACCTGAAATCATAAAGGTTACGCTTTTAATGCCTGCTTCATCCCCTGCCAGAAAATCCAAGGTTTCTGTGGTAAAGCCACGGCGTTCTGCCCAACGAACATACATACGAAACAGCATTTCTGCCCAGTCTTGAGCCTCTGTTCCCCCTGCCCCTGCATGAAGAGTTAAAATAGCATTGTTTTTGTCATAGGGACCGGAAAGAAGGGTATCCAGCTTCATTTGCTCCAGTCGTTCAATCAAAGAGGAAACACCGCTTTTCACTTCATCCAATACAGACAAATCCTCTTCTTCGTCTGCCATCTCCACCAAAACGGTCAAATCTTCCCAAGTATTTTCCAGATTTTCAAAGGCAGCAACACGGTCTTTTAACCCTTTTGTTTTTTGTAACACTTTTGAGGAATTTTCCATATCATCCCAAAATCCGGGCTGAACAGTCTGTTCTTCCAGCGCTGCAATTTGCTCTTTTAAGCCGGCAACGTCAAAGTGAATCCCTCAAATCATTGATATCTTGTTCCATTCCCGCCAAAGTCAAGCGAGATTCATCGAATTCTAACATTATTATCAACTCCTTATACTATAATTTTTATGAGCTATGCATTAGGTAAAAATGCATGAATGGTTTCTTTTAATGTAGTTTGCAACTCTTTTGTTTTTACTGCCCTGGTTTCTCCTGCATCACAGCTCATTGCCGCTGCCACTCCTGCCGCCTGACCGGTAATAAAGCAACCGGGCATCACGCGGACGGATGCTTGCATTTGTCTGTCCGTTCCCATACATCTGCCTGCTGTCAGCAAATTGGAAAAGGATTTTGAAATCAGAGAGCGGTAAGGTATGCCGTAGGATTCACCCGGTTTATACCGCAGAGCTTCATATTCCTGACGGAACTTTTGATATTCTTCCTCCGAAGCATTTTTGGGATGAATATCAATGGGATAACAATATCGTCCAATTTCATCTTCAAAAACAGCACGATTGAAAAAATCCTCTACCGATAAGGTATAATCACAGGTAATTCGTCTGGATTCCCGCACACCTAATATACTTGCAGTAGCAATCAGTTCAATGTTTTCATAGCCATCTTTCATGTATTCTCGATAATAGTTGATATATTCCGGCACCGTTTTTCTGCCGGTGATCATAGCTTTGGTCAGGGACATTTCATCTACGGGATTCACTCCGTACACATGCCCCACATTCCCTCCGCCGATTCCTTTTTCTTCTATTGCTCCTTGAATTCCGGGCAAATGAAGGTCAGGTTGGGAAAAAATTCCGTCATTGATCGCTTTCTTTAAGTTGCTTTCCTGATAAAGATTTGCACGGGAAAAATCAATGTTGGACCAAAGACTGCAAAGGGTGGCAGGCATCACATCCCCTTCTTCATCTCCCATTGCAAATTCACCACCGCCAAAAGCACACAAATCACCGTCACCCGTACAGTCGATATATACCTTTGCCGTTACGGTAAACAGTCCCGATTTTCCGCAAAGCACCACATGTTCAATATGGTCCTCCCTGGAAATCACATCACACAAAGTGGTGAAAAAGGAAAATTGCACTCCCGCCTTTGTCATCATAGAATCGTAGGTACGTTTTAATTCTTCCACACGGATAGGACACCATTTTTCCTCCAAAGGAATATCCTTGGAAATCTGCTTTCTTACTTCCATACCAATGCCCTGAGCCAAAATATTGACTCCATCCCAGAAGGGGGCAAAGGCAGGAACCAATCCTGAAGTACCAACGCCTCCGAAACAGCCTGTGGATTCTGCCAAAAATACCCGTTTTCCGCATCGTGCCGCTGCAATTGCCGCAGCCACACCTGCCGCACCTCCGCCTGCAATGAATACATCGGTTTCATATTTTTGAGGAAGTTCCTTTTGGTACAGCATTATTCACCACTCCCGTCTGCGCCGCAGCATTTTTTATACTTTTTCCCAGAGCCGCAAGGACAGGGGTCGTTTCTGCCTACCTTAGGTGCTTTGACTACTGTACGGCTGCCCTTATCTCCTCCTGCTCCATGGGAGCTTTCAATGGGGGAGGCAACCTGTTCTCTCTGAATATTTTGCTTAATACGAACGCGGAACGCCATTTCCACCATTTCACGGCGGATGTTGTCATTCATTTCATCAAACATATCCGACCCTTCCATTTTGTATTCCACCAAAGGGTCATGCTGAGCAAAGGCACGAAGGAAAATTCCCTGCTTTAATTGCTCCATATTTTCGATATGCTCAATCCAGTTTTTATCTACAATCTGCAACAAGATCACCCGTTCAAATTCACGGAGCACCTCGGGACCTGCTTCCTGTTCCTTTTTATCATAGGCTTCATAGGCTTCTTCCACCAGGGTGTTAATTAAGGTATCCTTAGTCAGCTCCTGAATTTCCTGTTTGGTAAAGGTAAGCTTGCCCGGTTCTAAGAAAAGGGTTTCAAAATGGTCAACAATGGCTTTTAAATCCCATTCCTCAGGATAGTTGCTTTGTGCGGTGTGCATCTGAACAAATTCTGCAATCACATCCCGCATCATCCGTTTTACATTGTCATGAATATCGGCACAATCCAGCACCTGCTGACGTTGGGAATACACCTTCTGACGCTGTACATT
The DNA here is from genome assembly GCA_045540615.1 of Clostridia bacterium. Lineage (GTDB taxonomy): Bacteria > Bacillota > Clostridia > HGM11514 > HGM11514 > SIG438. Next base: position 4,458 of record JAZQHN010000142.1, on the reverse strand, counting down.
TAACACATCGTCATAATTCAACACATTTTTACGAATATCAAAGTTTTTCCCTTCCACTCTCCGCTGAGCAGATTCAATCTGCTTGGTGAGCAGTCCGTTTTCAATGGCCTCGTCATCCTTTAACCCCATAGCCTCTACCATGGTTTTCATTTTATCCGAGCCGAACAAACGCATCAGATCATCGTCTAAGGACAGATAAAATCTTGACTGACCCGGGTCACCCTGACGGCCGGAACGACCTCGTAACTGATTGTCAATCCGTCGGCTTTCGTGCCGTTCGGTACCAATAATGGAAAGACCTCCTGCCTGCAACACCGCTTCCCGTTCAGGCTTTAATTCTTCCTTATATTTTGTCGTCAGCTCTTGGAAGGTTTTTCTTGCTTCCAATACTTCTTCGTCGGTAGTCATACCATTTCCGTCTGCTTCCATAATGGCGCCTTCTGAAAATCCTAACCGCTTTAATTCACTTCTTGCCATAAATTCAGCGTTACCGCCCAGCACAATGTCGGTTCCTCTTCCTGCCATGTTGGTGGCAATGGTAACCGCACCCGGTTTTCCCGCCTGGGCAACAATCTGAGCTTCCCGTTCATGGTGCTTTGCGTTTAACACCTCGTGCTTTACACCTGCACGTTTGAGTTCACGGCTCAAAAGCTCTGATTTTTCAATGGAAATGGTGCCCACCAGCACAGGTTGACCCTTTTTGTGGGTTTCAATAATATCCTGAATCACAGCTTGGAATTTTCCTGCTTCGTTTTTATAAATCAGGTCGGGTAAATCCTTTCTTGCCACAGGCTTGTTGGTGGGAATTGCCACAACATCCAGCTTATAAATCTGCTGAAATTCAGTTTCTTCTGTCAAAGCTGTACCCGTCATACCAGACAGCTTTTCGTATAATCTGAAATAATTCTGGAAGGTAATAGTTGCCAGGGTTTTATTTTCATTTTCAATTTTTACATGCTCCTTGGCTTCGATTGCCTGATGGAGACCCTCGCTGTATCGTCTTCCGTTCATGATACGGCCTGTAAATTCGTCAACAATCAACACCTGACCATCTTTTACCACATAGTCAATATCCCGTTGCATAATCCCGTAAGCACGAATGGCAACATTGATGTGATGGAGTAACGTAATATTTTCCGGGTCGGTTAAGTTTTCTACTCCGAAATATCGTTCTGCTTTTTTGGTACCCGCAGGGGTCAGAGTAGCGGTTTTTGCCTTTTCGTCAACCAAATAATCCCCTTCCATTTCGTCCTGAGATTCTTTGTTGTTGAGCTCAATTACTTTGGTTCTTTGCAAACCACGGACAAACACATCCACCTGAGTATATAATTCGCTGGATTTGTCTCCCAACCCTGAAATAATCAAAGGAGTTCTTGCTTCGTCCACCAAAATGGAATCTACTTCGTCCACAATGGCAAAGTAATGTCCTCTTTGTACCATTTGATTTTTGTAAATCACGGTGTTATCTCTCAGATAATCAAACCCGAATTCGTTGTTGGTACCGTAAGTAATATCTGCCTCATAAGCGGCTTTTCGCTCATTTTTATCCAGTCCGTTTACAATCAGACCTACCGTTAACCCCAAAAATTCGTGCACCTTTCCCATCCATTCGCTGTCACGCTTTGCAAGGTAATCGTTTACCGTAACGATATGCACACCCTTGCCCGTCAATGCATTTAAGTAGGAGGGCAATGTTGCTACCAGGGTTTTTCCTTCCCCTGTTTTCATTTCCGCAATTCTTCCCTGATGAAGGATAATACCACCCATGAGCTGAACCCGAAAATGCCGCATTCCAAGAACACGCCATGCCGCCTCTCTTACCGTTGCAAAAGCTTCTGGTAAAATGTCCTCCAAGGTTTCCCCCTTTGCAAGACGTTCTTTCAAATAAGGGGTTTTTGCCTTTAATTCTTCATCGGTTAACCCTTTGTATTCTTCTTCTAATTGTTCAATTTTATCTACTGTACCGGTAATCCGCTTGATTTCCCGTTCGGAATAGGTGCCGATTACCTTTTCTACCATAGCTTTAAACATACTATATTCCTTCCTTTCTCCTCCCGACTCCCCCGGGAAGGGAAGATAAAATACCTTATCATCTTATTATACCACATTTTTTCCAATACATCAACCATTTTTCTTTGGTTTTTAAAAAAAGCTGTAAAAATGTTTGTTTGGAATCATAGTGTTACGACATAACTCCGTAGCTGCAATTTTTTGAGTAATTGTATCTTTTATTCTTTTTTACTAAATTATTTTAAAAATAAGTATTGATAAAATTAAAAAAGTATGATATGATAATTATGCTAAACTAAATTTATGTATCGAAAGGCATGAGGTGTATTTTTATACGCTTATTTTTGTACGTCGTAATATTTGAATTTGTCAAAAAACGCAAATTCCATTTATTACGGCATACGATCTCATGCTATATAAATTTAGTTTAGCGACTTTCGGAGTTTGCGTTTTTTATGCGTCTGCTTTGGTAGGCGCATTTTTTATTGAAAGGAGAAAAAGAATGAAACGTGAAATTGATCCTTTAGGAAGGTTTGTCATTCCCAAACATTTACGCCAAGAATTGGATATACATCCTGGAGACACGATTGATATTGTTCGAAAAAACCAAACCTTAGTAGTAAAAAAAGCGGATGTTCCTTGTTGCCTTCTCTGCCGAAGTGAGGAAAAGTTGCTTTACTACAACGAAAATTTTCTTTGTCGTGAGTGTTTGTCTGGATTTTCCCAAGCACTATATTCTTAAATCAAGACCTTCGAAAAGTTAAGAAAGATTTGACCGCGGATTTTTTCTGCGGTTATTTTTTGCAAAAAGTATTCAAAAAATGATTAGAATATGATATAATAAATGCGACATAGTGATACGATATCTATTAGTGGACAATTTTTACCAATTGCATAAAAGGGAGGAATTTATGTTAAAACGACGGCTAATGATTGGTGTTTTTATTCTTTTGTTGCTGTGGGTGATATATTATGTAAAGCGTACAATACCAGTTTATGATTCTGCTTATTCTGTTACGGTTGGTTCTCAGTCAATCCCTTTTTCTGATTATCCTGCCGGTTCTTATTTTACTGATAACGGTCATGCTTGTAATGATCACATCACCTGTCATGCAGGAGCATCTCTTTATGAAGAAAGTGCTTGTAACTGCAAGTGTACATGGAATGACATTGCTTTAAATTCAACCTCTTGTTATGGATTTGCCAATATGGTTTTTTACCGTTTATTTGGACATACCACCTATTCTCAAACATCAAAAGTGGTATCTGATATTTCTGCTTCAGAGATTCATTCATCCTACTTATATGATTTGTTTACCAATGGTACCGTGAAAGCAGGTGCACATATCAGAACCCGTTCCCACAGCATGATATTTATGGGATGTAATAAATCTTATATTTATACCTACGAAGGGAATTATGACGGACACTGCAAAGTCGGTGTCATAAAAAGAAGTTGGTCCCAGATGGTCAAATATTTAAAAAGAAAAAAGGGAATTGATTTTATTCAAATGCCGGATTCTTATTCCGAAAACCCTCTTACATCAGAGTAATCTGTAGTTTTTGTTATAATTTTTATGATAAAGGAATGATGGAAATGAACTTAATCGGAACAAAGCCTGATTCAAAAGGAAAAGAGAATGTTCTTGCCCGAGCAAGGCAGTTAACGGAATTTGTGTGGACTCCTATGGGGGATATTCCTGCCTATTCTAAGGAAAAGGGCAAGTATTTTCTGAAAAAGGGAGTTCCGTTACGGGGGATGCTGTATTCTTCCACCGAACCTGTTGACAAATTTGTGGGAGAAAATGTGTCCATGGAAACCTTTTGTTCGGTCATTTCCAATCCTGACAGTGCCCTTTATACCAAGGATTTAGCAGGACACCACAATTGTTGGGCATATTTCGGTATGGTTTGTAACGGGCTTGTTCGTTATGCGCTGGACATTCGGGAACGGTTTTCCACCAAGCATTGGCCTGATGTTCCCGGGATGAAAAAAATAGCAGATGACGGGGATTATACACCTGAACAAATTCAACTTTGTGACATTCTTTATGCCCACGGAAAAGGAAAAAGCCATGTAGCGCTGATTACGGATATTCTTCGTGATGAAACGGGAACCATCAGACAAATTGAGGTTTCTGAGGCACTTCGCCCCCTTCATGCCAGACGGCAGTTTGATTTGCCCGACTTTTTTCGGGAATTTGAGGTGTACGGCTTGTGGAGATATGAAAAAATCAATGAGGTTTCTGCTCCTTCTCAGGAAGAAAACGAACTGATTTTCGGTAACACTCAGCTTCCGAATATTGGTGTGGATTACGGAAACAAATCCAATTATCGTGTAGGAGAAGAAGTTGTAATTTCCGCATTTCCTGACGGAACCAACGAAATTGAGCTGTACAACGGAGAAACGTTATTGGAAACCATTGTGATAGAAGGCCGTGGGAAGGT
>JAZQHN010000141.1:0-15266 GCA_045540615.1 Clostridia bacterium | reverse complement strand
AACTCCTTGGCTCACAGAACGACATGGCTACGATCCGACTTCAATGGAATCCGCCGTTCGGATTACGATTTATTGATTGAAAATGGTGCCGATGTAGTTACCACGGGAAACCATGTGTGGGGAAATCGGGAAATTGTAGGTATGTTTGACGATCAATTATCCATTATCCGTCCCGCAAACTACCCGCCTTCCGTATATGGAAAAGGTGCAATTACAGTGGATTTGGGACGATACCGTGTAGGTGTGATCAATCTGATGGGTCGGGTTGGTTTAGAGCCTCTTGATTGTCCGTTCCGCGTGGGAGAACAGCTTGTGAAAGAGCTCAAAAAGGAATGTAACATCATTGTGGTGGATTTTCATGCAGAGGCAACCAGCGAAAAATTGGCGTTGGCAAACTATTTGGATGGGTCTGTCAGCGTGGTGTTTGGCACTCATACTCATATTCAGACAGCGGATGAACGGATTTTGCCCGGCGGAACCGGATATATCACGGATATTGGCATGACGGGCGTGGTTCATTCTGTGCTTGGTATGGATGTTGGTGTTGCAGTAGAACGGTTTGTGAATCGGATGAATCATCGCTATGTGGAAGCAACGGGTGAAACGGAGCTTCGCGGTGCCCTCTTTACTGTCGACCCGGCTACGGGGAAAACCATTGCTGTGGAGAGGATTGTGCGGTAAATCTTGACACAAGGAGAAAATATGTGGTACAATGAAGGTGAGGAGGGATCGATATGAAAAAAATAATTGGTCTTTTATCTGTTGTATTACTATTTTTTGCTTTGTCAGCAGCAGGCAGTGCATCAACCGAACAAACGGAAGGGCTTTTTACCTATACTATTTTCAACGACCGTGCAATCATCATAAAGTGTGACGAATCTGCAAGCGGAACGATTACAATTCCGTCTGAATTGGGCGGATATCCGGTGACATCGATAAGTGAAAGTTTCGATATTATTAGTAGTTCTGAAGCTTTCTCCGGCTGTTCTGATATAACAGAAATAGTGATTCCCGACAGCGTGACATGGATTGAAGAGGCTGCATTTTCCGGTTGTTCCGGTTTGGTAAAATTTACGGTAGCAGAAAACAATCCGAGTTATTGCGCTGTTGACGGAAATTTGTTTAATAAGGATAAAACCGGTCTGATTCGATATTCAATAGGCAAAACCGATTCTACTTACGAGGTTCCTGACGGTGTAACTTTCATTGGTAATGAGGCTTTTATTGGTTGCAAAAGCTTAACTGATATTATTCTTCCTCCAAGCATAAACTCTATTGAAACGGATGCTTTTTGCTATTGCGAAAACTTAACAAATATTAACCTTCCAAATGGTATTACGTCCATTAGTGTAGGAACTTTTTTCGGTTGTGAAAATTTAAAAAATATTATTATTCCGGAGCATGTAACTATCATTGACGAAGATGCTTTTTATAATTGTGAAAGCTTAACAAGCATAACCATTCCGGATAGTGTAACTTTTATCGGAAAAAATGCATTTTATCAATGCAATGACTTAACAGATGTTTATTATTCCGGTACACAAAATCAGTGGAAAAAAATTTTCGGTAATACCGAGTTGGGGACGATACCAATCCAATACAGAAATTATGTTCTGGTTTTTCTAAATCAGAAAAAAATAGAATTTGACCAGATACCTATTATTGAAAACGACAGAACTTTGGTTCCTTTACGTGCGATATTTGAAGCGTTGGGAGCAACAGTAGAATGGAATGAGGAAACAGAAACCGTGACATCAAGCCGTGGAGCTATTACTGTTTCTTTCCAGATTGGAAGCAATCAACTTTATAAAAACGGTCAGGAAATTATGATAGATGTTCCTGCACAAATAATGGACGGAAAAACTATGGTTCCTCTCAGAGCGGTTGCAGAAAGTTTTGATTGTTTGGTGGAATGGGAGGAAAATACCCAAACTGTATGGATTACAGAGTAAAAAATATAGTTGCAGACAGAATTAACAAAATAATATGATTGGAAAAACGGAGCGCCAACAGGGGCGCTCCTATTTTAAATTGTAGTAAAAAATCTCCAAAGACGGTCACGGTCTTTTGGTTCGGCATAATCAATGCCGATTCGCTTGCCTGTTTGGTATTGGAGAAGGGTACCGTCATCTTCCAACCAAAACCGCTTGGAGGAACATAAATCCTCTCCGTTCCATTCCTTGGTGATTCCCATGGCTTTGGTGGCTCTGCCGGGTCCCGGGAACTGTTCTACTCCCCGAATCAGTACCGCTTGGGGAACATCTTTTTCTCCCGCGACGATATTTAACAAATGATGAATCCCGTAGCAAAGGTAAATATAAGCATATCCACCCTCCCGATACATGATTTCCGTTCGGGGGGTTTTTCCTTTGTGGGCATGGCAAGCGGTGTCGTCCTCTCCCTGATAACATTCTGTTTCTGTGATTCTATAACGAAACACCTCTGACCCCTTTTGTACACAAATCAATTTTCCTAACAAGAGAGGGGCGAGAGTTTCAGCAGATTGCAAATAAAATTCTTTTGGTAATTTCATGGTTGCTCCTCTCAAGAATGAAGGGTTTTGTAAAGGTCAGGAAAAGGCTCTAAGCTACGGGCAAGGATTCCTTTCATGTAGGCAATGGCAATGCCGTAATTGGTAATGGGAATCTGCTCATCCTTTGCCGTTTTCTGACGGTATTTCATTTCCTTCGGATTTAAGGTACAACCACCGCAGTGAATCACCATTTTATAGTCGGACAAATCCTCGGGAAATTCTGTTCCTGAAGTAAAGACAAATTCCGGTTCTGCCTTGGTGTAGTCCCGAATCCATTTGGGTAGCTTTACTGTGCCGATATCCTCGCATTGACGGTGATGGGTGCATCCTTCTGCAATGAGAATTTTATCTCCGTCCTGAATGGTATCTAAGGCTTTCACCCCTTGAACAGTCAATTCTAAATCTCCTTTTTGACGTGCCATCAAAATAGAAAAGGACGTTAGGGGAGCGACCCCGTTTGTCATTTTTGCAACTGTTCCAAACACTTGACTGTCTGTAATCACTACTTTAGGATGAGGATATTTTTTTAGTACATCCTCCAAGGTGGTTTCTTTTGTGACCAAAGCAACCGCATTTGCATCCAACAAGGCGCGGATGGTTTGCTGCTGAGGTAAAATTAATCTTCCTTTGGGGGCGGAAGCATCAATGGGGGTTACCAAAATGGCAGTATCTCCCGGATTGATAAATCCTTCTACCAAGGAAGGGGGCTCGGGTTGCTTGGAAAGAGCTGCAATGGTTTCTTTCAGTTGCTCAATCCCCTCCCTTGTGACGGTGCTGACTGCCAATTCTCCTTTTGGAGCCGGAGCAAGGTCGGTTTTATTATATACGGTGAGAAAGGGAATTTCCTTTTCCCTAAACAGTTGAATCCATTCTTTTTCCTTTTCTGTCATTCCCTTTGTGGCATCAATCACTAAAACGGCAACATCGGTTTTATTCAAAACCTGCTTGGTTTTTTTGACCCGAAGAGCACCCAATTCTCCCTGATCATCATCCATTCCTGCTGTGTCAATCATCATGACAGGACCCAAAGGCAACAGCTCCATTGCCTTAAAGACCGGGTCTGTGGTGGTGCCTGCAACATCAGACACAACAGAAATCTGTTGAGAAGTTACAGCATTCATTACGCTGGATTTTCCAGCATTTCTTTTTCCGAAAAAGGCAATATGCACCCGATTTCCGGAGACGGTATCATTGAGTCCCATGGCAAAACCTCCTTACAGACGGAAATCACGTTTTCCTTCGCCAATGGCTTTTAATTTATCTTTTACCAAATCCTTGACCTTAGGATTGGGAACCCGTTCAATTTCTCTGTCAATCAATTCATAACCGATTTTTTTGGTGGGTTCGGTGGCATAATCCTCCAGATATTCCTTTAAGGTCATCAAAGCATTGGGATGACAGCAGTTCAAAATCTGTCCGTTTTTACAAAGAGCCATGAAACGATCTCCTGTCCGTCCTTCCCGGTAACATGCAGTACAGAAGGAGGGAATATCTCCCTGTTCCATCAACCAACGAACCACCTCGTCTAAGGTACGATTGTCGCTAACATCAAACTGAGCAGAATTTTCCTCTTCCGGTTCTTCTTCTGCATAACCGCCAACGCTGGTACGGGACGCACCGCTGATTTGGGAAATGCCTAAATGAAGCACTTTTTCACGGCATTCTTTGGATTCGCGGGTAGAAATAATCATACCGGTATAAGGTACTGCAATACGAATACAAGCAATTAATTTTGCAAAAATTTCATCGTTAATTCCGTTATCGAAAACGTCAGGATCAATATCATCCGCCCGTTTGATGCGGGGAACACTAATGGTATGGGGGCCGACCCCAAATGTGGCTTCCAAGTGTTCGGCATGCATTAACAATGCGGCAAATTCATAGCGGTAAAGCTCCAATCCGAAGAGGACTCCCAACCCGACATCATCAATGCCGCCTTCCATGGCTCTGTCCATAGCTTCGGTATGATAAGCATAGTTGTGCTTGGGTCCTGTGGGATGGAGTTTTTCATAGCTTTCCTTATGATAGGTTTCCTGGAACAAAATATATGTGCCGATGCCTGCCTCTTTCAGCTTGCGGTAGTTTTCCACCGTTGTAGCGGCAATGTTTACATTGACTCTGCGGATTGCTCCGTTTTTGTGCTGAATGCTGTAAATGGTCTTGATGCTTTCCAAAATATATTCAATGGGGTTATTCACAGGGTCTTCGCCTGATTCAATTGCCAAACGCTTGTGTCCCATATCCTGGAGAGCAATTACCTCTTTTTTGATTTCCTCTTGAGTCAGCTTCTTTCTTGCAATGGTCTTGTTTTTTGCATGATAAGGGCAGTAAACACAACCGTTGACACAGTAGTTTGACAGATAAAGAGGTGCAAACATTACAATACGGTTTCCGTAAAAATCCTGTTTGATTTTTGCTGCCAATTCTTCAATTTCTTTGTTTTTTTCAGGGATGTCGCAATCTAACAAAACGGCAGCTTCCCTGTGAGAAAGTCCCTTATATTCTCTTGCCTTGTTCAAAATTTCATCAATGAGTGCGACGTTATGCTTATTTGCTTCGGCATATGCTAATGTGTCAAGCACCTCCTGATGGTCAATAAATTCTTCTGCTTTTTTGGATTTTGGATTATAAGCCATAGTCATTTCATCCTTTCTGTGTTGTTTTGGAGTAAGCGGCTTTTGCACTGACTCCCGGTAATCTTCCGATTTTACCCGAAAGTGCGCTGATCTCTTCTGTGGTTCCATCAACAGCAATGCTGATGATGAAGATTTCTTTTTTCTGATACGGAAGTCCCATTCGTCCTATAATAATGGAACTGTACTCATGAAGAATATGGTTTAATTGGGTGACCGATTCAGGCTCTTCCACAATAATACCAATGATGGCAACTCTTGTTTCCATTTTTGTCTTCCTTTCAAAAAAATATGCACCCTCATCAATGGGTGCAGAAAAACACGGTAAATTTGTTTTCTTTTGCCTCAGATGAGTCTTTAGCATCAGTATAGTTTAATTTCTTTCGATAGGGGGGATTTGCCCGACCGTCAGATCTTATCTTTATTATAAAACATTGTGAGTATTTTGTCAATCTTTTTTTAAAAAAATAATTTTGAAACCATTGACGGCAAAAAAAGAGAGTGATATAATAAATAAAAGAGGTGTTTTTATGAAAGTAAAAAAATTGGTAATGGCAGCAGTATTGACTGCTATGGTTTGTGTCGGAACCATGGTGATTAAAATCCCTACACTAAACGGATATATCCACCCCGGAGACGGATTTGTTTTGTTGGCAGGATTTTTATTGGGGCCCGTCTACGGGGCATTTTCTGCAGGGCTCGGATCCGCTTTGGCAGATTTATTTGCAGGATATTCCGTTTATGTTCCCGGAACTTTGTTGATCAAAGGACTTGCTGCAGCAGTTGCCGGTCTGATTTATTCCAAAAAGAGAAACATGATGGTTGCTTTGGTTGGTGGAATCATAGCAGAATTGGTGATGACGGCAGGATATTTTCTGTATGAATCCCTGGTATTCGGAGAAGGAGCATTGGCGGCAATTCCGGGAAATTTGGTGCAAGGTGCAGGCGGTGTTGTAATTTCTTTGCTGTTGTTACCTGTATTGAAACGAGGAATGAAATCCTAATTCGCTTTTTTTGTGATTCAAATTCTCTATTTGTAAAAAATGATTGACTTTTTACTTATGAAAGGTTATACTGGAATTGGATTAAAATTTCTTAAAGGAAGGAAGATTTTTATGAAAAAATGCAAGACAATGTTGTCTATGGTTGTTTGCCTGATGTTGTTGGTAAGCATGATGGCAACAATCACAGCAGGTGCAGAACCGGAAGCTGAATTTTTGACCTTTGAATATTTGACAAACGAATTTGAGGATGCGTCCTCTACCACCGGTTGGACGTTTCCTGTCGACCCCGGCAGTAATAACAAGGCTACATATACGGCAGGAATCGGTGTAGACGGAACCGGTGCGGTAAAGCTGACCGGAATGGAAAAAAATGACAGATTCCAGAGTCCTTCTTCCAGATGGAGAAAAGGCGGAAAATATTTGGTTAAGGTCTGGATGAAGGGAACGGAAAATGCTAACATTCAGCTTTGTATGAACGCAGGTGATTGGATGAGATGGATTGGTTCTCATTCCAATAACGGTCAGCCTTGGATTTATCGTTACCTCAATAAGAATGTAGATGTTACTACCGAATGGCAAGAATATACCTTTGATATTGAAATCCTTGATTTTATGACGGATAATACAGCAACAGCAACAGCAATAGATAAATTGGAAGTGATAGCGCCTATATTCTTCTGTTCTAATAATGACGTTGCAAGCGGATTTGAACTGTGTGTAGACAAGTTCTCCATTACCGAACAAATTGCTCCTGAAAATATCAAAAACAACTATTTTGAAAGCGGAATTGGTGACGGTTCGGAGGTTGCCCCTTATGAAATTACTACAGTAAGCGATATTTTAAAGATTACCGAACTGATTCACAATAATGAGTATTTAAGAACTTCTCACTTTAAGCTGATGAATGATCTGGATTTCACCGGTGTGACCAATTTTAAAGGAATCAGCGGCGGACTTATAGATGCGAATGGAAATCTGCAGTATTATTTCAGTGATACTCGTCGTTCATTCAAAGGAACCTTTGATGGACAGGGGCATGTCATCAAAAATTTGTTCATTCCCGAAAAACCGGAGGCAAGTGGCGGTTTCTTCCGTGTAATCGAAGGAGCTACCATTAAAAACTTAGGGTTTGAAAATGCAGATATAAGTGGATATCGTTCTGTTGGTATTCTGACAGGTGTTGATGCGGGAGGATCCACGATTGAAAACTGCTTTGCAAGAAATTCTAAAACTCTTTCCTCTCATCGTTGGAGTAGTGGCTATATCGGTGCTTTGGTTGGTGAAATGAACGCGATAGATTGTCCGACTTCCACCTACAATAATTGTTATACCACGAATGTATCAGTTAGTATCAGAATTTCTGATACAGAAGGAGAATATGGAACATCCTCTTCCATCGGCGGAATTGTTGGTGCTACAATGGGTAATACTATTACCAATGTAGTTTTAAACAATTGTTATACCGATATGGGGAAATTAGCATCTAACGAAAGTGACGCAAATACCGGTTTGACAAAGAATAACTGCTATGTAAGTGTAACTGCAGGATCATTGAACGCAGCTGATTTGAACGGAACCGGTTCTGCTTTTATTGAAGGGAAACCTTCCTATAATAACGGATTACCCGTATTGTCATGGGAAAAAGACAGAGTGGCTGCAGCTCCTGATAATGATCTTTTCGCAAGTAAAAAGGGTGACGGTACCAAAGACAATCCTTATCAGCTCACCACAGCAGCAGATTTTACAAAAATGGCTGAATTGATGAAAATATCAAGTTATTGCAAGGCTCATTATAAGATGATGAATGATATCGATTTGAGCAGTCTGACTACCTTTGACGGTTTAGCTAGCTGGAGTAATGCAGATCTTTATTTCCAGGGAACTTTTGACGGAAATGGTCATGTAATCAGTGGGATGAAAATGAATTGTCGTAATGTAAATGAAACCGAAAATCGTCCCAGAGGTTTATTCCAGGGAATGAAAAATGCAACCATAACAAATTTGGGATTTGAAAATTGTAATGTAATAGGATTCAACTCCGGTGTTCTGGCAGGTTATGATGAAGGTTCTACCGTAACCAACTGTTTTGTAAGAAATTGTACTGTATCAGCTCCTAACGGAAATGTAAGCTATTCAGGTGCTTTTATCGGCGGAGCTCTTTACAATTCAACTAATGCTAATGCTGATACCGTATTTGAAAATTGCTATAGTGTAAATAACACTGTTCCTTCTGATTCAGGCGGATTTAAAGGTAGCTGTACCTGGTCTACAGTAACCAATACAGTATTGAAAAATTGCTATACCACATCTGCTAAGTTTTCTTCCAGCGGAGGAGACGAGGCGAAGTTAGCAGATTCTGCCAACTTATCTGTAACAAACAGTTACAAAGCTGTAACCACAGAAACTATTACAGCAGCTCAATTGGGTACAGCGTTTATTGATAATGACACAGAATATAACAATGGTTTACCTGTTCTTGCTTGGGAAGCAGACAGACTGCCCGAAGTAGAAGAACCTGCAACCTATACAGTTAGTGTCACAGTTGGTGCAAACGGTTCTGTGACCAAAGACGGCGCAGCCGTTCCTGCATCTTTCGAAGTAGAAGAAAACGAAACAGTAACTCTGACTTTGGTTCCCGATGCAAAATATGTGGCAAAGGCAAAGGTGAATGGTGCAGATTATACCGTAACCAACAATCAAGTAACTCTGACTGTTGCTGAAAATACTACTATTGCCGTTACATTTGAACGGATTCCTGATGTAACCCCCGGTTTTGCAGGAAATGATACTTCTTATACCTGGTTTAAGACCGAAGGCGGAGTTCCCACCATCTTTACTTATCATAAGCTGGCGGAATTCAACACAGGGGAAACCGATTTGGAATATGGCGTTAAACTTTGGAACAACGCAAATCCGGAAAATAAGGTTACTTTAGCGGCACGTGTTTCTGAAACCGAAACTGCAAAAGCAGTTCCCGGTGCACAGTTTGCAATCAAAGTGTATGGGGATGCAATCAAAGCAGACCAAAACTACACCATTGTACCTTATATCGGTGATGTGAACGGAACGGAAGTAACACCCGATCACGAATAATCAGAACAAGACCGTCGAAAAAGTCGGTCTATCGTAAGCAAAAAGGAAAGTTAAAAATAACAGAATACCGCATGGAAAACATCGAATTTTCCATGCGGTTGCTTGCTTTTTCAGAACTTTAACTCTACCATACCCACATATGCCGACGAATGAAAGGTCTAAAAATATCCTTTTCTTTTCTCAGTCTTTCTACATTGCCTGAAATCTGAAGTTTTATGACATAATATCTGATTGACTTTTTAGATTCTTTCTTATATAATGAAGATGATTTAAATCACTTTTGATAGGAAAGGATGGAGAAAGATGAAAAAAATTGTTTTATTAGCATTGTGTTTTGCCATGTTAGCAGGAATGATGACAGCGGTTGGTGCAGCAACTACCACACTTGTGAATGATACCGGTGATGGAACAGGGAATTGGTATTTGCGTGATCATACAGCGGGTACAGATTCTTTAGGGAATATTTCACCCGGGGCAGACGGAACAGGCAAATGTCTGAGACTGATTAACCCCAACGGAAAAGTTTTGCTGTTAGGAAGAAACGGTGCCCAGGTTACTTATAAAAAAGGATATACTTATACCATTTCATGGAAGATGAAAACTGCAGATGCAAATGAGACGGTTTATCTTTGTTTCTTCAATAACATTATGAATACTACTCCGGCTGTCATTTCCCATGCGAAAGTCGGTGGTACAACCGGTAAATATACTCCTACTACAAGCTGGCAGAACTATTCCTGTACCTTTACTGTAGAAGGATTTACAAATGGAAGCACTTCATCAAACGGTCAACCTTTGACATTCAGAATCAACAGTGGCGGAACTCTGTTCCTGGATGATATTGTAATCAAAGAAACTCCCGCCTTTTTGACTACCGTAACAGTAGGAGAAAACGGAACGGTAACAAGAAACAATGCAGCAATTGACGCTCCTTTTTATGTAACAGAAGGACAATCTGTCACTTTGGATCTGACCCCCAATGAAAATTATCTTCCTAAAGTGAAGGTAAACGGCGCAGATTATCCTGTAACCAACAATCAGGTTACCTTGACCGTAAATGAAACCACAAACATTGCTGTTACCTTTGAAGAGATTCCTGATGTGGCTCCCGGTTTTGCAGGTGATGACACCTCTTACAGCATATTTGAAGAAGTAGACGGGATGCCTACCATCTTCACTTATCATAAGCTGAATGAATTTAATACGGGGGAAACCGGTTTGGAATATGGCGTTAAACTTTGGAACAACGCAAATCCGGAAAATAAGGTTACTTTAGCGGCACATGTTTCTGAAACCGAAACTGCAAAAGCAGTTCCCGGCGCACAGTTTGCTATCAGGGCATACGGCAAAGCAATAACGGAAGAAAACACTTACGGTATTCAGCCCTATGTAGGAGAAGTGTTGGGAGAAAGCGAAATTTTATCTTACGAATAAACAACAGAAAAATAAAAAAAGCTGCTGATAGAGCAGCTTTTTTCTGCTATAGAAAAGGAGGGAATTTTATATGCAGGAAAGAGGAATGGTGCAAACATCCGGCATGGAAAATACCGATTTGGAGCTTTTAATCAATCATGCTAATTTGTTTATTTACGAACATCAATATGTGGAGTTTCTCCATCCATACATTGTCCCTCATATTAATCGGCTGCGGGACAATGCCAATGCCGCTTATTACATTTTAGAAGGGGGCGGATGGATTGAAGATTGTCACGGAAAAACTCCGATAGAACCGGGACATATTTATATTCACCCCTGTATGAAAGATGAGGATTATATTTCCCATTTTTTACCGGGATGCAAAAAGGTGTATCTTTATTTTTATTTTGATTTGTTTAGTTGTGACGATGTTTTTTCAAATCTGCGCGGGTTTCGTTGCATCAAAGACGTAGATGGACTAATTCCAAAAATTAAGGATGCAGTGTTATCGGATTCAATATCGAAGCAACTGATGTTACCCGGACTTGTAATGCAAAGCATCCTTCCCTTATTCAAGGAAATGGAAGATTGCATGAAGGAGCGTTTGTTGTTGGGAAAACGCTTCCATTTTCTGTTTGATTATCTGGAGCATAATTTATCCCATGCTCTTACCTTAGAACAAATTTCCCAACAGACAGGAATTTCTTATTCTTCCCTGACTCATACCATTCCGAAAAAGTTTGGATTTAATATCAAGCAATATATCCAAAGAAAAATTCTCAGAGGTGTCAGCTTTGATTTGGAATATACGGACATGAGAATTAAGGATATTGCTGAAAAGTACGGATTTTCTTCCGAGGTATATTTTTCTGATTGGTTTTGTCATTTAACCGATCTCCGCCCTCGAGAATACAGAAAATTATTTTTGTACAACAGAAATCAGGAGGATTACAGCTTGTATTTTGAAAAAAACCAGCCTGAATAAATAAAAAATGACTCGGAAAAGCAAATGCATTTGTTATTCTTCTAAATGATCCCAATCAATCAAAACCAAAATGGGGGCGGTCCAAGTGCCGTCATCTTTGTATGCCATCACATACCGTGCCTCCATAAATCTGGGAGAAATTCCCTCTAACAAAGCCTCGCCGTTTGTGACAGGCAGAGTGGTTACCTTTCCTTTGCGGTCGGTAAAGGTGACAAATTTCCCATCGGGGATTGTCACTTTCACATAACCCTTTCTTGCTCCGTCTACTATTTTGTAGCCGCTTTCATAAGAAAGTCCTTTCGTTCCTGCTACCTCGACGGGAGCAGATTCCTTTAATTCACCCTTTGTACCTAAGGTATTTACAGGAACAACGGTATATTTCACCCATTTTCCTTCTGCCTGAGGAGTGTATTCCTTACCTTCGCCTACCTTTTTGTATTCTCCCCATGCACTGTCGCTTTCCAGCCAGGTGATTTCAGAAGCACCTTCTTCAATGGGGTTCAAAATAGAATAAGCGACGGTTATTGTTTCTCCCACGGCAACCGTTCCGATACGGTCTGTTTCCGCTTTTGCTATGACGGGTGCGGGAACCTGTTCATCTACAAAGAAATAACCAAAGTTAAATTCCTTTCGTTCAGGGGCATCTTCGGTGGGTGCTAACGTGGTGATAGTAATGGTGTGTTCACCCAAAGCTAAATCTCGGCGAAGGAGAGTGGCAACACCCATAGATCCGGAAGGATAGTAATTATTAATTGTTCCGGTGATTGGGTTGGCAGAGCCTTTGTCTATGATATATTCTGCCTGACAGCCGTTGGAACAGCGGTTGGAATAAATCCCAATGCTTCTGCCTTTAAATTTTAAAGTTACGGTAGCACCGGCTTCTGTGGTCATGGTAGAACCGTTCGGAAAACGGTTGGTTAAAGGGCCTTCCCCAATGCCATAATTCTCCCATGTTCCGGTATAGGTGGCGGCGGAGGTTTTGTAGCTCAATGTTTTCGGATGACCAAATTCATAGCCTGACATGGGAAGCTCCTGCCATTTTGTTTCTTTAAAATACGCATCATAATCGGTCTCAAACAGATGAATCATATAATCGGTGTAACCGGTGTAACCATCATTGTTGGGATGGGTCCCGTCACCGGTCCAGCAATTGGGCAGTTTCCATTCCTTGTTTTCATCAGGACGCCACACAATTTCATTTCCCTGATAATCCACGCCTCCTGCCACATAGGCGCAAAGGTTGATGTATCCCAAGCCGTAATAATCTGCAATTTCTTTATGTACTGCTGCACTCTCTAAGTATTTTTGAAAGCCCGTTTCCGGTTCCCCTTCTCTTAAGCGGTAAGAGGGAGTGGAAACAATAATGATTTTTGGATTTTTGGGAAGCTTTGCCGCCTGACGGACAATTCCTTCCATGGTTTTTTGGGTGTCAACGGGGTTGGCAACTGCGGTGTACATATCATTACAGGAAAACTCGATAAACAGTACATCGGGGCCTTCCTTTCCCGATTTGCGGACAACATCGTTTTCAAAACGGAACAAGCCTAAATCAGAGGTGGTTCCTCCAACACCTGCGTTGACTTCAATCACTTCTTTGTCAGGATATTTTTCTGCAAAATACCGATGGGTCAATTGGGTGGTCCATCTGCCGTGATCTCTTGTTCCGTCAGGATATTCTATAAAAGAACCTCCTGCCCCTTCGGTAATGGAACCGCCGATGTAGGCAATATACATTTTTTCCTTTTCCTCTGCCATTGCCGTCATACAGGACAGGCAAAGCAGGGCTGATAATACAAGCAACAAACATTTTTTCATAATTCATTCCTCCTATGAGATTATTATATCAGATAATTCCCATTATTACAAGCAGAAAATTATAATGTTATCATGGTGTGAGTCCAAATGCCATATTTATTTTCAAAATAAACCTTGAAATTCGCTCCTTCTTCCGGAATGGGGAAACGGAACATACCCGTCTTTTTTTCTTCGGAAGAAAGCAAGTTAACCTGCACAATAGCACCGCAACGAGGGTCATAAAAGACGGTGTCAGGCTCATTCTCCCGCCCTTCTTTTTTCTTTCTCTGCAGATGACTCATGGAACGAAATTCCATATGACGCAATGTACTTTGTGGGTCTTTTGCATCTGCAGTAACGGTAAGAATTCCATTCTCCACCGTATAACAAATTATCGGCTCGGTTACGCAAAATTCTACTTTTTCTCCTGTTTGCTTGTGATGCAAGGAATAATATCCCCTTGGAAGCTGTTTTGCTACCTTCCCACGGCCTTCTATCACAATGGTTTCCAATAACGTTTCTCCGTTGTACAGCTCAATTTCGTTGGTTCCGTCAGAAAATGCAGAAATCACAATGTCGTCGCCTACACGGTAATTAGATTTATTTCCGTGATCTACTGCAATTTGAGGCATAGGCAAGCAACCGTCCTCAAACAATAATTGGTCCACTTGCTCGGAAGGCATTGGAACCTGATCTGCAAATTCATATTCCCAAAGAGCAAACCTCTCATACATTTCCAAAAATGCACGGGGTTCAAACCGTCGTCTGGCGTGAAGGGGGCGAAGTGCTTCGGAAACCTCGATTTGTCTGATGCTTCCCGTCTCGTCACGAAGAATATCTGTAATCAGCGCTACATGATTTGTTCCCTTTCCGTAGGCATGAAGAATCTGACAAAGCTTCAGTCGCTCCACCGAATAACTGCCTTCTTCCGCAATTTTTTTCATCCCGGGAATCTGTACCCAACGACAAGTGTTATACCGTTCCCGAATGTTCAATCCGTGACGGACAAATCCGTTGCATACTGCACCAAAATATGCCCAGCTGTTGCTGTGACCCTGTAAATCCTTGGTATATAGGGCGCTGTCAGGATTGGCAATCACCGAATAAAAGGTTTCAAAGGAAAGATTTTCTCCCACAAAAGTGTCGGTGGGTTCCACAGAAGAATACAACATCCCCTTTAAGGGTTTTTTTGCAGGCAGCCAATCCCTTCCCTTTGTTTTGTTATAAAAAGGAACATCCCTTACAGGTGTCCATTTCATATCGCTCATCTGTCTTGCACGGGCAAGAATGTTTTCTTTCCCTTTAGAATCAGGGATTGTACGGTTCCATTTCCCGGGTGCAGAATCTGACTCAATCCGAATCATGGTGTGAGTCCAAATGCCATACTTATTTTCAAAATAAACCTTGAAATTGGCAGCATCTGCAGGGATTTTTCTTGTAAACATTCCCTGTTTCTTTTCTTCCTCTGTTAAAAATTCCAATTTGGAAAGAGACGCGCATTGGTCGGAATGATAAACTCCGCTTTGAATCCCTTTCTCTTTTTCTTGTTCGGAACGGGGTTTTTCGCGAAATTCCATATGATGAATGGTACTGAACCCGTCTTTGCTTTCCGCCCAGACGGTAAGTTCTCCCTCATCTGCCCGATAACCAATCACAGGTTCGGTCACGCAAAATTCTACTTTTTCTCCCGTTTGCTTGTGATACAAGGAATAATATCCTCTTGGAAGCTGTTTTGCCACCTTCCCACGACCTTCTATCACAATGGTTTCCAATAACGTTTCTCCGTTGTACAGCTCAATTTCGTTGGT
>JAZQHN010000140.1:0-4893 GCA_045540615.1 Clostridia bacterium | reverse complement strand
CATTGGTATATCCCACCAATGCCACTTGGGGAATACCCTCCTTCAACCGCTTACTGCGGGTGGTTTGCCGATGCTGTTCAATTTCTTTCAATTCTTCTTTTAACTTGGAAATTCTGGTACGGATATGCCGTTTGTCCGTTTCCAATCGGGTTTCACCGGGACCTCTGGTTCCGATCCCTGCCCCCTGACGGGACATGGACGCACCCACACCTGACAGTCTGGGCAACAAATATTGCAGTTGTGCCAATTCTACCTGACATTTTCCTTCTCTTGAGGTGGCACGGCTTGCAAAAATATCCAAAATCAAACGGCTTCGGTCGATAACAGTAACGCCCGATGCCTGCTCAATATTTCGCACCTGAGAACCGGACAGCTCATCATCAAACAACAAAAAATCCGGCTCTAAGCTTTGGCAAAGCTCGCAAACCTCCTGCAGCTTTCCGGGACCGATATAGGTTGCTGCCTCCACCGTCTGACGATTTTGCATAACAACAGCAACAGTATCTACCTCCGCCGCATCAGCCAAAGCTTCCAGTTCATCCATGGATTGGGAGGTGGATTCTTCTAACAAATCCCGTCCTCCTGTATTCAGACCTACCAATATGGCTGTTAACCGTTTTTGTTCTGTTTCCATCTGTGCCTCCTAAAGCAATAACAAAAATATAGTTAAACTTTTTATTTTTATTTGTATTTCTTTTCTTTTTTGCGGTCTGGACTTTTTTACCATTCCCTCCCTAACGTTTCTCCTTAATAATTCTGACCGCCAAGGGCGGACAGTTGGGATAATTGATAAAATCGTGGCACAGCACACTATATTCATGAGGATCCAAGGTTTTTAAAAATGCCATTAATGCATCCTTTTCTTCAAAACCGCTGTCGCCACCGTAATAAATTCCCAGTAACACCATTCCATCTTCCGAAATCAGCTCCAGTGCTGCCAAAATAGCGGCAATGCTGGTATCGCCATGGGTACAGATGTTATGATCTCCCCCGGGCAGATAACCGAAATTGAAGGTCACCGCTTTCACGGGACCTTCCACATACTGTTTCATATTCTGATGACCGTCTAAAATCAGGGTAACATAACTGTCAACCCCTGCCTGTTCCAGTCTTTTTTTTGTATTGTCCAAAGCACTTTGCTGAATATCAAAGGCTGTTACGTGGCCGTTTTCTCCAACAATCTGTGCCAAAAACAGGGTGTCATGACCGTTTCCGGCAGTAGCATCCACCACACGATCTCCCGGTTTTATCACCTGCTTCATATAACGGTGTGTAATTCCAAGTGCATTGGTTTCCATACACTCACACCTCTTTCTGTAACTGTGTAATCAAATTTTTTCCGTAATGAAGAAAGCCTTCTTCGTTGGGATGTAAATATTCGTCTGCAAACAGAGATGTATCATGAGGAATCATATCCTGACAGTCAATCACCTTCATGTTGGGGAAGAAGGCGACAGTTCTTGCAATATTTTCACGGATATTTTGCAAATTTCCACGCTTCATGGATTGCATTTCATCTGCCCGCCATGTGGGTAATAATATAAATACCTTACTGTCATGGAAAATTTCATCTATTTTTTTCAGATATGCCGCACATTTTTTTAAAAAGGTGGACATATTTTCTGTTTTTCCTGCACTCCAATCGTTGGTTCCCAATGCCACCGTTACCAAATCAGGAGAGGGCATTGCTTCCATTCCTTTCAGAGTTCCTTCGTTAAAATGAATCCCGCCTACGCCAAAATTCCAATGCTCTAAACCAAAGGCTCTTGCTACCTGAGCCGGGTAGGTATTGGCAGGATTTTCTCCTGTAATTCCTTGGGTAATGGAATCACCAAAGGCGTAATACCGTTTTTGCAAAGGGTCGATGGGTGTTGCGGAGCCTTCTGCTACAGCACTTTTTATCACAAAAGAAATCAAATGGGGGAAATATACCACGACCCGATGGAAATTGCCGTCCAAAGAAATCGTGACAGGGTTTTTTAAATCTTCCGGCACCAGAGAAATGACAGGCTGTACTTCCCCATCAATCACAAGACCAAAGCTTGCCAAGGGAGTGTCTCCATCTATATATTCCAAAGAAAAGGTCAGGGCGGTTGCATCCGTTTCTGCTTCCAGACGGATTCCCGCATAACAGTGGGCGCGCATGCTCCACCGTTCACTTTCTTCTTTATACCAATCATGGGTTTTTTCAGGCAGATGTGTTAAAAAAATGCCTGTTCCCTCTTCTTTCCAATCACAAAACCCGTGAAAAAATTCAGGGCTGCATAAATTTGTCATTTTTCTGTTTCCTCCTGTCGGGTGATCTTATAAGACAGGGTCATAAGACTGTCCGTCAAATGCACATTTTCCAATGCAACAGAAGAAGGCAGATCCAAATCCACATAAGAAAAGTTCAGAATCCCGCGAATTCCGCAATTTGCCAACCGTTTTGCAACAGATGCACTTGCTTCCTTGGGCAGTGTCAGAATTGCCACACGAACTTCATTTTTTTCCATAAATTCTTCCAAACGGTCAATGTGATACACCGGTGCGCCACCAATGGTCTGACCGACTAATTCCAGATTGATGTCAAAAATCGCAACCACGGAAAATCCCCGTCTTGCAAGAGCAGGATAGTTGGCAAGTGCCTGACCCAGCTTACCACCACCGATGATAATGGTAGCATTTTGAGTTCTTACTCCCAAAATCTCACCAATTTCATAATATAAATATTCCACATTGTAGCCATAACCCTGTTGACCAAAGCCTCCGAAAAAATTCAAATCCTGGCGAATCTGAGAGGCAGTAACCCCCATTCGTTTGCTTAATTCTCCCGAAGAAATCCGATAAATACCGTCCCGTAACAAATCGCTCAAATACCGATAATATCGGGGCAAACGCTTTACGGTTGCCATAGGTACTTTTTTTTCACTCAATTGAGTTCCTCCTAACTGTTATGGTAACTTAATTTTTTTCAGAAATTTATTTGTTTTTTTCTTAAAACACTAGATATTGTGGTCGTTAAAAATAAACCACAAGAAAATCGATTTTTCACATATTTTGGGATATTTGCAAAAGTAATCAACATATCCACAAAGTTATCCACATTCAAAAGGTGTATTTTCCTTGGATTTTTCAAGTTATCCACATTTTTTCATTCAGTTCATTCATTTATTTTTGAATAAATATCCGAAAAATACCATTTTTAATATCCTTTTATTTCCATTTTCTTTGGTTTACATAACGTCAGAACGATAACGTGGCATATGCATTCAAATCCAAAGATGCAAACTCCCCTTTTTCTGCCATGAAAAAGCCTGCTGCACCAACCATTACCCCATTGTCAGTGCAATATCTGGGTCTTGGACAAAGGAAGGTAAAGCCTTGTTCTTGGCAAGCATCGGTAAACCTTTTTCTCAAATAACCGTTAGCAGAAACACCTCCCGCCATGACAACGGTTTTCACTCCCTTTTCTTTTGCTGCTGCTAAGGTGTGAGATACCAAAACGTCCGCCGCTGCACATTGAAAGGATGCCGCAACATCTGCCGCATTTACGGTTTCCCCTTTTTGCTCTGCTTTATGCATGGTATTAATCACTGCGGTTTTTACACCGCTAAAGCTAAAATCAAAATTATCAAACTGAACCCTGGGAAATTCATAAGCATGAGGATTTCCTTCCCGAGCCAGTTGCTCTAATAAAGGGCCTCCGGGGTATCCAAGACCAATGGTTCTTGCCACCTTGTCAAAGGCTTCTCCTGCCGCATCGTCACGAGTTCTTCCCAATACTTCAAATTCCACCCAATCGGAGGCATACACAATATGACTGTGTCCTCCAGACGCCACCAAACCAACATAAGGAGGGATTAAATCAGGGTGTTCAATATAATTGGCAGCTAAATGTGCCTTTATATGATGCACAGCAATCAAAGGTTTTTTTAAAGCATATGCTAAGGATTTAGCATAAGAAACACCAACCAGTAATGCGCCGATCAAGCCGGGACCGTAGGTTACGGCAATAGCATCAATTGTATCAAAAGTAACCTTCGCCTGAGCCAATGCTTCATTAACCACCTGGGAAATACATTCCAAATGCTTTCTGGAAGCAATTTCGGGAACCACACCGCCGTACAGTTTATGCAATTCCGCAGAAGACGCGATAATATCACTCAAAACAATTCTTCCATCTTCTACGACTGCTGCTGCAGTTTCGTCACAGGAAGATTCTATTGCCAAAATTTTCATTTTGTTCCCTCCATTGCATAATAATAGCATGTTCTCCGTCTCTGTAATACCCTTTTCGAAGGGCAATTTCTTCAAATCCAAGAGATTGATAGAGCCTTCTTGCAGGAGTATTGCTTACCCGCACCTCAAGAAAAATAGCCTCTGTTCCTTTTTTGACCGCCTCATTCATAGCGATAGACATCAGTTGTTTTCCAGTTCCTTTATTCCTGTAATCAGGATGCACTGCCACCTGCAGTACCGTTCCTTCTCCTGCAATCAGAGAGAGCAGACAAAAGCCCATGATTGTTTTTTCTGATTTTGCAACCAAGCAAAGATTGTGCTCAGAATGAAGTTCTGAAAGAAGGGATTCCTGTGACCAGGGATGGGAAAAACATAACTGTTCTATGGCATATAACTGATTGAAATGCTGTTCAGTTGCAGGAATGATAATCATAATTCCCTCCGAATACATGCTTCAATTTCATCACAACAAGATAAATACTGTTGTAACGAGCCGCCGTAAGGGTCAGCAATGTCCTGCTCTCCACCTAAAAGACGAATTTTATCTGTATATTCAGGACAAACAGAAACCAGAATCTTCTTGTGCAGATTGGTCATTACAAAAATCACATCTGCCTCCTCCACATCTTTCGGTGTAATCTGACAGGAAAGATGGGAAAAATCGGTAATTCC
>JAZQHN010000139.1:0-6788 GCA_045540615.1 Clostridia bacterium | reverse complement strand
TGTTGATGATATTGTTGCAATGTGTGACGAAATGATAGAGGCTCACAATAAAACAGGCTTTCTTCATTTTTAAATAAAAGAAAAGGAATGTAAATTTATTCCCGTAAAAAATCGAGGATTTTTCCTCGATTTTTTTGCATAAAAACAGTCTGAACCCATAGCGGAATCAGACGTTTTAAAGAATGAATTTATATTCCTTTTTTGCTTTTAAATTCACCGGGAGTCATACCTGTTTCTTGCTTAAATACTTTTGAAAAGTAATAAAGATCGGAAAACCCGCACAAGGAGGAAATTTCTGAAAGTTGCAAATATTCCGTCTGCAGCAGTTTTTTCGCAAAATCAATTTTTAAGAGAATAAGGTATCGGTTTGGAGTAATTTGATATTCTTTTCGAAACAAATCATTAAATCTCCGTCTGGACAGTTGGCAAAGAAGAGCAGCTTGATCTAAACAGCCTTTTTCTTTGAAATGAGCACGGAGATATTCAAAGGCTTGATTCATTCGATTGTCTTTAGGACTATATATCCGTTGACGGCATTTGATTACTTTAGAGCAAAAAAGATGAAATTCAGCAGTCAGGCGGTGTTCATCTGTTTTGGAATTAGTCAGTTGTTCAATACGTTCCAAAGATTTCAGATATTCTGCAGGAGTTCCGCATGGAATACAAAAGCTGGTGGTGGAAATGGGTTCGTAAGTAGTAAAGTGAACAGAAAAGGCATTTGTTTTTTCTAATACAGATACATCGTAATCCTCATCCCGATTCAAAAAGTACAAATCTCCTTTTTTTATGGTGAAGGTACGGTCTTTAAAACGGTGTTCTGCACTTCCCGAAAGTTGAAGACCTATGATGTGGCATGGTTTGTTTCGTGAAATGAATTCTGTTTTGGTCGGGGTGTACCGTATGGTAAAATCTATATTCTTTATTTTCAAATCTTTAAATTCCATAAAATCGCAACCTTTCAATAAAATTATACCAGTTTTAAATAAATTTGTAAAGAATAATTTCCTTATTTTACAAAATTTCCTGAAATTTCATTGACAATAAAACAAAACATGGTATACTGAAAGCGAAAGGTGGTTTTGGTATGAAATATTCTGAATTACGAAAAGAATTAAGACAGTATTATGATGTGCAATCTTATGAGAATGCAAAAAGCTTTATGGAACAGGCAATTAAGGAAATGGATGAGAACTATGAAGAAGGGATGTCTGCCTTCAAAATGAAGGTTCTTCAATACGAAGTGATTTCCAAGCAATGTGATCCGGTTTTGTTTCCCCATTCTCCTTTTTATTATGAAACAGGAATTATTCCCGGTTTTTCGGACGGAACAAGAAATTACAAAGGACATAAGCATGCCGGTGGATGGACCATGTGGAAAAATTGCGATAAATTTTTGGAGCAGGACAGAGAACTCTGGGATCTTCGCTGTGCTCAAACAGGGCAGCTTCTTTATTTGGTTTGTGGAGCTTACCGTGATGAAAGTCAGCATTTTCAGATTAATCACAGACCTATTTTTGAAATGGGATTAAAAGGTGTTTATGAAAGGGCAAAGCAAGCATTAAAAGAAACTGCTGATGAAAAAGAACAACTGTTTTTAACTTCCGTTTGCGACGGATTGCTTTGTATCAAAAGAATCAGTGAAGCTTTTGCTCAAAAAGCAAAAGCATTATGGGAAATGCATCCCGATAATAAGAACTATCAAAGAATTGCAGAATCTGCAGCCCGTTGTCCTTGGGAAAAACCCAAAAGCTTCTATGAAGCATTAAATGTTTATGCCTTTATGAGAAAGGTGATTGGTTCTTTAGAGGGAATCGGTCCCAACTCCTTTGGACGGGTGGATATGGATTTGTATCCTTTTTATGAAAAGGATATTCAGTCAGGTGTTTCCAAAGAAGAAATCTACGAATTAATTTGTCAATTTTTGATTACCTGGGATTGCCATTATGACCATGATATGAAAATGGAAGGATATTCCGATCATGAACTGGAAAACACCTATGTATTAGGCGGTTGTGATTTGGAAGGAAAGCCTTTATATAATGAATTGACCAAGCTGTTTTTAATGGCAAACAGAGAAGAAAAAATTATTTTCCCTAAAATCAAATGCCGTTTTTCTCAAACCTCACCAAAAGAATATTTGGATTTGATTAATGAGTCTGTTACCAAAGGAACCTCTACCGTAATTTATCAAAATGATGATGCAGTAATTCCTGCCATGGTTCGCGGGGGAAGAAGCTTAGAGGATGCCAGAGATTATCTTGTTACAGGCTGTTGGGGTATTTTTACAAACTGTAACGATTGCCGTGACGATGCAAGCTATATGAATCTTCTCAAGGTATTTGAATTTCAGCTTTATCAACCCATGGACTTGATGAAGAAATGCAACATGGTCTTTGCTCCCATTGATGAAGCAAAAAGCTTTGAAGAGGTGTATCAGATTACCTGCGACAATATCGATTTATTCTTCAAAGAAAGAACCCGTGTTATTAAAAAAGGCGGACAAATCTGGAGTCAAGTGGATCCCCTTCCTGTCTTTTCTTCCTTGATGGTGGATTGTATCGGAAACAAAAAAGATTTTACCGATTGCGGAACAAAATATAAGGATGATAGCTATATGTGTGTGGGATTCCCAAATGTTGTGGATTCTCTGTTGGCAATCAAAACCCTTTGCTTTGACCAAAAGAAATATTCTTTGAAGGAATTTTTATCTGCAGTCAGAAACAATTGGGAAAACTGTGAACAGATGCGTTTGGACGCTGTTTCCTGTCCCGGTTGGGGAGACGGAAGTGAAGAATCTGAAGCATTTGCTTCCCGATTCCATACCTCTCTTTATGAGATGGTATCGGCAATTCCCGGAACCTATGGTGGGAAAATTCATTTGGGACATATGACCTATACTGAAATCAGATTTTGGGGCGAAAAAACCTTAGCTACTCCTGACGGTCGATACTCCGGGGATTATTTTTCGCAAGGCTTAACTCCTTCCAGACTGAAAAAAATTCCCCATGTTACCGACGTGATTCATTCCTTGTCGGCAATTGATAAAACTCAGCTTGCAGGAAATAATGTTATTAATATCATTCTTCCCGGGAATACTTCTTTAGAGCATTGCGAAGCCTTTTTGCGAGCAGGTGCCACCAGCGCTATGGAATCCTTGCAGTTAAACTGTGTGTCAAAGGAAACCTTACTTGATGCACAAAAGCATCCGGAACAGTATCCTGATTTGATTGTTCGTGTCTGTGGATTTTCTGCGAAATTTACCAGTCTTTCTCCTGAGTGGCAACAAGAAGTGTTGAGTCGGAATTTTTATGAAGGCTGACAAAAAAAGGCTATTTACAAAACAATTCCTGTATGATATAATTAAGTTGTAATCCGTTATTATGTTGAAGGAGGGATTGTAATGAAAAAAATATTGAGCATGATGTTGTTGGTGATGGTGTTACTTTTGCTTCCTCAAGGAAAACTTTCTGCTTATGCAGAATTGGGGCCGGATTCCAGTTATTATCCTATTACAGAAGGGATTTATACTTATACCTTATGGAAAGGGGAGGTAACTTTAAAAAAATGCTCCATTCGTTTTGACTCGAGTATAAAGGAGCTGATTCTTCCCGATACCATGGGAGGATATCCGGTAACCAAGATTGGAGGACTTTTTTTCGAAAATCCTGTCGATCTTGATAAAATAGTATTGCCTAAGTATTTAAAAACGATAGAAAGAAATGCATTTTCTAATAGGATAATAGGAAGTGTTGTATTTCCTGACGGACTGGAAACCATTGAAGGGAATGCATTTGCAGGTACATCAATTAAGGAAATTATTTTGCCGGATAGTGTTACATATATTGGTAGTAGAGCATTTCAAGATTGCGAGGCTGAAAAAATAGTTCTTCCAAAAGGCTTGACAATATTGGAAGTGGGATCTTTTTCGTATAATAATATTACAGAAATTGAGATTCCAGAAAAAGTTACTGCAATTATGAAAGGTGCACTAAAAAGCAACAAAAATCTGAAAACGATAAAAATACATAAAAATATTTCAATAATCGAAGAAGAAAATTTTAAAGATTGTGAGAGTCTAGAATACTTTGATATAGATGTAGGGAATGCATATTTCAGTTCTTCGGATGGTTCATTGATTGAAAAAAAGACAAAAACGCTACTCTTTTTTCCTAGAAAGTCAACAAATAAACGATATGAAATTCCGTATGGTATCAAAACGATATCTGCTTTTGCTTTTGAGAACAATGAATTCTTAGAAGAATTGGTGATTCCTAACAGTGTGCAAACCATAGGAGATAATGCTTTTTATGGTATGAAACAATTAAAAACAGTTTTTTTGGGAGATGGTTTGACGGAAATCGGAAAAGACTTATTTAAATTTTGCAATAAGTTGGAATATGTTTCTCTGGGAAAAGGAATTTCCGTATTGGAAGAAGGAATGTTTTCTAAGTGCACGTCTTTGAAACACATAATGATTCCCAAAAGTGTGAAAATAATTAAAACAACTGCTTTTTCAGGGAGTGGTTTGGTTTCTTTGACGGTAGGAGAAAATGTAGAAACGATTGAAAATGGTGCATTTGAGTATTGTGATTATTTGGAAACGGTTAATTTCGGAGATAATGTCACAGAAATCAGCGGCGGTTGGCAAGCTGTCAAAAAAATGATTATTCCAAAAAGCGTGAAGAAAATAGGTGGCTCCTATTCGCTTTCGTTAGAAATCTACTATAAAGGTAGGATGGAAGAATGGCAGGAAATTAATATTTCTCAATATGCAGGATTAAGCCGTGCAACCATTTATTATGATTACACGGGAGAAAATGAACGTGTCAAAGCAACCTCGGTTGCTTGTGGTTCTAACCAGGAGCAAACAGAGGTGACTGTAAAATTCGAATCGGTTTCCTGGCCCGGTATTGCATTCGTTTGTGTCTATGATGAACAGGGTACGATGCTTCAGTCTGCATTCGGGCAATTGAAAGAAAAAGATACCGAGGTTCAGGTGGTGCTTCCGGGAGAAATACCTGCCGGAAGTAAGGTGAAAGTGTATTTTTGGGAAAATGCATTTTCTATGAGTCCTTGTGGAATTCCTGTTGAAACCACTGTGTCATAGTGAAGAGCCGTCTTGATATAGTTCAAGCAACAATTTTGCTGGTTTTAAGAAAAATGATATAACAGAAAAAGAGTTACTGCTAAATGTTTTGCGGTAACTCTTTTTGTAACGAAAACAATGTGATAGTTGAAATCGTAGAAAAGTAGATATAGTGTGGTTTTCCATATGTCCATTTTTATTTTACAATTTAATTATACGGGGATATTTATTTGTTTTAGTGATGTATATTGGGTAAACTTAACAGCCAATCTGCTGAAACATTAAAATAAAGGCAGATTGCTTTTACATCTTCAATGCTTGGTTCGTATTTATTGTTTTCCATATAAGACAGTTTGCGTTGGGTCATATTCAGTTCTTTTCCCAGCATTTCCTGCGTTAAATTCTTTTCTTCCCGTAAATTACGGATTTTTTCGCCTAATGTCAATTCCATTTTTCATTTCACCCCTATATAATTTATCATAGACAGAAACTTTCTATTGACTTTTAGACGGAAAACGTCTATAATATTATATGAGACAACATGTTTTTCATTCATTTTAGAGGAGGAATAGAGTGAATATTTTATTAATCATTGTTTTAGGTTTGATTGTTTTGATACAAGCAATATTATTACAAGATATCAAAAAAAGAAAGAGCATTGCAGGGGAAAAAGAGTTGGAAAAATGGCACTCTTTGGCGATGACAGATGAGTTGACAAAGCTGAATAATCGAACCGCCTATAACAAAAAGATAAGAGAATTGGAGAGAGATTTAAAAAACGAGCACGGTTTAATGCTGTTTGATATTGATGATTTTAAAGAGATTAATGATTCTTACGGACATTTAACCGGAGATAAAACATTGCAGACAATTGCTTTGATGCTGGAGGATGTTTTTTGGGAAGAACATTTTTCTGTATATCGAATCGGGGGAGATGAGTTTGCGGTTTTGGGAGAATCGGTGACAGAACAAGAGGTCATTGATAAATTATTATCCCTTCGTCGAATTGAACAAAATCAAGGAAAATTGCGATTGTCAAAAGGATATTCTATGATAAAGGAAAGCAACTCGTGGAAGGAGGCTTTTTTTCGGGCGGATGAGATGCTTTATGCAGATAAGGCAACAAGAAAGAATTGAAAAAAGGATTGCAGCAAAAAAGCTACAATCCCTTCTTTTTTATTTATAGAAAAGCATTATTCTTTTCCGTCCCAACAGTAAGTACAAAGCTTGCATTTATCAAGACCGATGGCCTTGATGATTCCTTCTAAGGATTGAAATTCCAAGGATTTGAAATTCATTTTATCACAGATGGTTTGCCGTAATTTTTTTCCTCTCTCGGTGGAAGAATTACTGTATTCTTCTAAATATTTGAATCCTTCTTCTCCTTCCAGCTCCATAATGATTTTTCTGGTAATCAATTCCATTTCGCTTTTGGAACTGGTGAAATTCAAATATTTACAGATATGCATAATAGGCGGACAAGCAGAACGCATATGAACCGATTTTGCTCCGTGGTCATAAAGAAAATCTACCGTTTCTTTCAATTGAGTTCCTCTGACAATGGAGTCGTCCACAAAAAGCAGATTTTGGTCTTTAATCAACTCGTGAATGGGTACCTGCTTCATTTTGGCGATCTTACTCCGATCCTTTTGTTTGGAGGAGGTAAGGCTTCTTGACCAAGTAGGAGTATATTTAATAAAGG
>JAZQHN010000138.1:0-5366 GCA_045540615.1 Clostridia bacterium | reverse complement strand
ACCGTAAAGCTCATCTTCAATTTTCCAAACCTCTCCCCCCGGGCCTCTTCCGTAAGAAGGAGGATCCATTACAATGGCATCATACTGTTTTCCCCGTTTTATTTCCCGGGAAACAAATTTCACAGCATCATCTACAATATACCGAATCAAAGGACCTTCCATTTGATTTTCCTGAATATTTCTCTTGGCATGGGCAACAATTCCTTTTGCCGCGTCCACATGACATACGCTGGCACCGGACGCAATGCAGGCAACGGTTGCTCCGCCTGTATAACCAAACAAATTCAGCACCTTGATTTCTCTTCCGGTGCTTTCAATCTTATCCCGCATAAAATCCCAATTTACTGCTTGCTCCGGAAATAATCCCATATGCTTAAATCCCATAGGCTTTATCATAAAACGGAGATCACGATATGAGATAATTTGTTCTTTCTCTGCCTTTGCATTAGGAAATTTCCAATTACCTCCCCCGGTTGCACTACGATAGTAAACCCCATCAGAACCCTTCCATTTTTCCGGAGTTGCTTGCTCCTTCCAAATGATTTGAGGATCCGGTCTTTGGTAAATAAAATCACCCCAACGCTCTAATTTCATTCTGTCACAGCCATCTATCAAACAATAATCCTGCCACTGATTTGCAGCCCACATTTTGAATTCTCCGTTCTTTTTCTGTTATTATCTTTTCATTATATCACTTTTTCTCGATAACGTCAACACAAACGCAAAAAAAGACATGATTTTCGCAAAAAAACATCGTTTTCGCATCCGGTATAAAATTAAGATAGAATTAAGTTTTCAAAAAAGAAACCATCGGAAAATGGTTATATTTCTCCGATGGCATTCAAATTGAAACCTTATTCAAAAAAACCTTCTGCAGTATAATCCTCTGTTGTTTCCAGGGGGTCAATGGCAGTACCAAAAGCTCTGATCCCAAAATCTCCCTTTTCTGTAATTCTCATTCCGGGGAGAGTATAGGATTGTTCACCGATGGTCAGCTTAATCCCGTAAGTTTTGATATCCTCGGTATAATTTGCAATCTTGCAATAACAAAATACCGTCTTTTCATTTAAGGTAACAGGATTTCCGTCTGTATCTGTATAAGAAAATTCTTCGTTACCAATAATGTCAGAAACAATATGGATTTCAGGCTCTCCGCCTACCTTTGGTGCCAGTACAACAGGGGTATAAGAGCAAACGTTATTAGAAAGTGAAGATACTTCCGTCGTCACTCCCGATGCATCTGTTTTATTACTTACCGCATACACCTGACATCTCATTTCCTTTTCTGAATCTGCTTCGGTGCATACATATTCTTCGGAGGTTGCACCCTGAATATCCGTCCATTCTCCATCAACCTTTCTCTGCCATTGGTACTTGGCAGAAGAAGTAGCATAAGCATTCACATCATAAATTTCTGCATCAGCAGTCAGGTTTGCTTCTTCCTGAGTAATTTTTGCACCGTAAGCAACAGGATAAACCGCAGACAGAGGTGCTGTTGCAGGTACTCTGATAATGATATTATCATCAAGAAGGAGAGTAGCATCCACGGTATATACAGGTTTTCCGCTTGAATCAAGGGAACTTTCCTTAATTTTGGTTCTGCCTCCTGTCGTAAGTCCAGCATTGTCTGATACCATCACTTGATTTACCAATACAGATTGAGATTTATTTAAAGGTGTTTTGCAATACATGGTAAAACGAACCGGTGTCCATTCTGATACGGTAACAGGAATCAGTTTCGTAACAGGAAATTTCTGATTCCACATTTCATCGGTTCCGCCATGCCATCCACCTACAACTTTTGCGGTGACAGCTGCATCCAGTTTCTCTATTAAAGAAGTGTTTGCTGGATACTGAGAAGCAAAATAATCACTGATTTCAACAATACCGGTCAATTTATCTGCAGTATTCATTCTGTTTCGTACATAAACAGTTTTCGTATTGCTGTCATCAGTCAGCTTTGCCATCACAGAAGAAAATACGATATCTCCTGCATAAATTGTTTCCTTTCCGCTATGCAACGATACAAAATTGAGAAAATAACCATCAAGCAAAGTACCATTCATGGGTACTACTGCTGCTGAAGATGTGTCAATTCCTGTTGAATTTGTTCCATCAGCGGACACAGAATTTGCTTTTGTGTTAAAGGTCCAATTACCGCGGTAGCCATTTCCTGCATTCAAAGTCGCAGATTTTGCTGAACCGGCAATGATAGAAGAACTGTTACCGCTCTCAAAGGATTCGGCAAGCAAAACCTGACCGGGAACCTCATCTGCAAATGAGAGTAATCCCCATGACAATACCATTGTCATCATTAATAATACTGCTACTACTTTTTTCATTTTGTTCATTTCCTTTCTGTAAAAAAATTTTTTGCATCCTTACCGTATGTATGATAAGGTGCTTAAAACGGCAGTTGCATTTTTAACCTCCTTTCAAAACATGCCGTATTGCTATTATTAAATTTCTGATGTCAATTTTTCGAAATATGAAAAGTTATTTTAACAATTTTAAAAATTCTCTGATAAATGCAGGTAAATCTCCGGGACGTCTTGATGTCACCAAACGATCGTTTACTACTACTTCCGAATCTTCATATAAAGCTCCTGCGTTGATCAAGTCATCTTTTATCCCCGGATAACATGTTGCATTTTTGTTTTTCAGAATATTTGCAGAGATAAGGACTTGTTGTCCGTGGCAAATTGCCCCTATCGGTTTATTCATTCCGGAAAATTCTTTTACAATCCGAATTACGTCACTATTTTGACGTAATTTTTCAGGTGCCATTCCACCCGGTAATAATAAACCGTCATACAGATCACTTTTTACTTCTCTTACCGAAATATTTGCTTCAACGGAAAAATGATATTTTGCCTTGACCAATGTTTTTTCAAAAGAAGCAATATCTACACAGTAACCTTCCTCCAACATTCGGTAATAGGGATATATAAGCTCTGAATCATCACACATATCTGCTGTTATAATTAATATTGTTTTCATTTTTTATATTTCCTTTCTGCATAAGCCTTCAATCCATACAAAGCACAGGTAGAAGAATCGTTGACAAACAAATATTTAATATCTGTTTCTTTTTTAAATTCATCTCTTATTAAATCAAAACTTTTAGAAATCTGACCACCGATAACAATTTGATTAAATCGATCCTCTTTTCGTTTGAGTTCAATGCATCTTCCCAGTTGTTTACCAAACCCTTTGAAAATATCGAGAATCTCATCATTTCCTTTTCGTGCAAATACCGCCATTTCTTTGATATTATTGAAAAACCAGCCTTTTTCTTTTGCTTTTGTCAACAATGCATTTGTAGATACATAATCTTCTACAATTCCATCGCAAAATCTCGTATTCCATAACGGATTTTTTGGCATTCCCTGTTCATTCAACTGCACAACACCTTTCACAACATTTACATAACCGATACCGGTTCCTAACATGACACAGGAAAATACATCTTGAATCAGCTCCGGTTTTTCAACCATCACACCAAATGCAAAAGCAGTTGAATCGTGTATAAAACTCACTGATACATTTGGGAATTTTTCTTCAAGTATTTTTTTTAGACCAATTCCATATAACGAAAGCAGCTTATGCTTCATATTACTTGTACCGGTTTTAAAGTCAAACGGCCCCGGAACAGAAATTACAATCACATCAGATTTATAACATTCCAAAAAACGATATAAACTTGTTTGTACATTCTCTTTACCATCTCTGTTATAGACAGAAAACTGACCAAACTCCTCGTTATGTCCAAAAAATAAACCGTATTTCACAGTTGTCCCGCCAATATCTAATGCTATCATATTCATACTTTTAAATGGGTCTTATGAATTGTCACTACACCGACTCCCAGATTTCTGACTCTGTATTTTCCAAAATTAGCCGGTACGATAATAATATCAAGAGAATTCATTTCATAATACAACTCGGGATGCTCCACAGACTCAACACGAACTTTTTCTCCATCAACCAATGCAAGAACGTGAAATAATCCGCTTGTATCATTTTCCATCTCTTTCTCGAAAATTAAATTTCTCAAAGAGAAATACAGCAGGTCATGCTCTCCGACTATGATTTCTTTTCCTGATGCATCCTCTCTTAAAACATAACCATGATTGACGAGATTTTCATTGACCCATTTTGCATCTCTTTCGGTTCGCAGAACATCCTTGCCCATCTTCATATGAATGGGACGGGGGACTCCTGTAATTGGATCAGTTCTCTGATAATCATACAGTTTATAAGTATAAGAACCTACTGTCAAACTGCCTATTTCCAGAATTACTTGATTTCGTCCCGACGCATGAATTGTTCCTGCCGGAATCATTACCTGTGTACCCGGAACAGAATCTACAGCATGAATATATTTTTCATAATCTATAATTTCATGAGTTTTTTGTGCTCTGTCAGCAAGTTTTAAAAACTCCTGTCCGCTGTTTTTTTCTTCAAAACCAAGAAATGTTTTTGCTTGATGCCCTGCTCTTACAACATAGTAGCTTTCATCCTGACGTCCGAATTCATCATGATTAGTTACTACATATTTTTCATCGGGATGGCATTGAATCGACATATTACCGGAAGAATGAAAGGTATCGTCATAATTAAATCTGATAGGAAAATATCCGCCAAATTCGGTATATGCTTTATTTCCCAAAAGCTTTTCGCCCATTGCCTGAACAAAGGTAAAAAAGGGCACTTCAAATTCACCGTCTTCAAGTTCAGCAACTAAAGATACTTCTAATGGAATCATATCGAATACCCATGCACAGTTTCGCATTTCTTTTGGAAGATTTCTTAATTTGTGAATATAATATCCACCCCAAACACCTTCAAGATACACCGGACGGCATCTGATGGGTCTGCTGTTTAACTCATCAAACAATTCCATAAGAGCATCAAAGGGAAGCATACTCATGGTGACAGGTTCGTCGGCAGTAATGTAATAATCAATTTTTTGATTTTTTATCATATTCCATCGTTGTTCCATAGCCGTTTCGAAATCAACATAATAATTTCTTCTCATCATCAAAGAATAGGGTAATTCTTCCGTCATTCCAATATTTCTGTTTTTTCCGTTTTTGCAATTTAACACTGCGGTGCGAGGAGTAATATCAATCCATACCCTCAAGTCAAATTCATCCTGCAATGTGTCGGATAATGAACCCTTTCCATACACAATCATCTTTTTCCCATTTTTAATACGACTCTTTAATTGTTTCACTTTTTCCGGATCTTG
Organism: Clostridia bacterium; assembly: GCA_045540615.1. Lineage (GTDB taxonomy): Bacteria > Bacillota > Clostridia > HGM11514 > HGM11514 > SIG438. Next base: position 112 of record JAZQHN010000138.1, on the reverse strand, counting down.
AAGCCCCTGATATCCGTCTCTATATCTTCTTCCGTACAACAAAACAGGGTCAACCGTCCTATCTTCCGGCAAATAGGGTTTTACCTTTGCAGTAATCACCTCTGAAGGCAAC
>JAZQHN010000137.1:0-3446 GCA_045540615.1 Clostridia bacterium | reverse complement strand
GGTGATTACAGAAACCATTCCCGGATATACCAAGCTTGGCTTGATGGCAGAAAACACTCAGCTGCTTCCCAACGAAACTGCGGAATTGACAGTTGTTGGTAGTAACGGCAGAGCAAACTATAAGGTTGCCAAGGAAGGAATGACCTTCCAAAGCTCTGATGAAGCAGTTGCAACGGTTGATGCAAACGGTGTTGTTACCGCGAAAGCAAACGGTACTGCAAGAATTGCTGTTTCTGACGGCGAGATCATGGGAACAATTGATATTACCGTAGAAGAAAAAACAAACAATTTCCCTGCTCCCGATCCTTCTTTAACAGAAAATGTGATTGATACTTATCTTCCCAAGAATGGATTGTCCACCGAGCTTGCAAAATACAGCTTTGATACACAAGCTGATGTTGATGCATGGACTTTGGCTGTTGACGCAGGCAAGGATGACGATAAAAAGGTAACCGATGCAACCAAGAGCATGGATACCGGTGCAAACGGAACCACAGGTTCGATTAAGCAAACCGCAGGCGGTCTTGATTTTCGTCCCAGAATTTATGGTCCCGATGTAATTTCTTGGAACAGTGGCAGTAAATATACCATTACTGCATGGATGAAGGGCGATTCTGAATATCAGGTTAGTGCATGGTTTAATACAGGTGCTACAATTAGCACCAATGTTGGCAGCGGTACTTATCTGAGTTATGGGAAAAAAACCTTGACCACTGAGTGGAAGGAATATACTTGGGATTTTGAAATTAACGACATCGTTAATAGCGGTGCAAGCATGCCGTCCATCTCCTCTGAGTTTTGGATCAGAATGTATGACGGAGACAAGCCTGTTCATACCTTCTGGATGGATGAACTGGTGATTAAAGAAAACATTCCCGGATATACCAAGCTTGGCTTGATGGCAGAAAGTGCTCAGCTGTTCCCCAACGAAACTGCAGAGCTGACCGTTGTTGGTAACAATGGCAAGGCAAATTACAAAGTAGCAAAGGAAGGCATGACCTTTGTAAGCTCTGATGAAACAGTTGTAACAGTTGATGCAAACGGTGTGATAACCGCAAAAGCAAACGGTATTGCAAGAATTGCTGTTTCTGACGGCGAGCTCATGGGAACGATTGATATTACCGTAAGTGATGTGAATACTGCTAAAGCAGAGCTCCATGTTGCTAAGAACGGTAACGATGAAACAGGTGACGGTTCTATCGAAGCTCCTTTTGCTACTATTGAAAAGGCAAAAGAAACCATTCAGGACTACGGAAGATTACCCGAAGGCGGCATCACTGTTTACATCCATGAAGGAGAATATGTGCTTTCTGAAACCTTAAACTTTACAAGTGCAGATTCGGGTACAGCAGATTCACCCATCATTTACAAAGCTTATCAGGACGATGTGGTTGATTTTGTAGGTTCTAAGAAATTGGATACCACTAAGATTCAGAAGGTAACAGACAAAACGCTGTTAGACCGTCTGGTTGAAGACCATGCAAGAGATAATTTGTATATGTTAGATCTGGGTGCGCAGGGTGTTACCATGTCTCCGATTGTAGCTTACGGAAGAGGTAAATCTACACCGACCCCTAACAGAATCTTCATGAATGGTTCAGCTCTCATTGAAGCTCGTTGGCCTAACGATGATAAGACCGGTGAACAGTACTTTACAAGAGCACAACCCGCTCCTGCCGGTACCTTTGAGGCTAATAAATATAATGCAAATAATCAACCTGCAGCAATGCAGTATGTGGATGAGGATAATCGTTCTGCGAAGTGGAACATCAAAGAAGGGGATGCTTTGGTAGGCGGTGCTATCGCATATCTCTGGGCAGCGGTTGACTTGAGAATTGACGAATTAGATGCAAAAAATAAGATTGTTAAGACTCTGGATACCTCTTCTTACGGTCAGTCAACCTATACAGCAAAAACCGAACGGTATTTGTACTTCAAGAATATCTTTGAAGAAATTGATATGCCCGGTGAATCCTATGTGGATCGTGAAACAGGAATCCTGTATTTCTATCCTGTAGGAAAGGTTGACGGTGCAGAAATGGAAGTTTCTGTTCTGAATTCTAATATGATCACCTTTAACGGTGCATCTAATATCGTCTGGGACGGCATTAATGTAAAGAATGGTCGTAGAAATGCAATAGTGATAGATTCGAAATCTGAATCTATCACCATTCAGAATGCAGAGATCACCGGTATGTCCGGAGCCGGTATTGAGGTAAATGGTAAAAATCAGACGGTAGATAGTTGTCATATTTACGGTATTGGCGGAAATGGTATTGTTTTGACAGGCGGCGATCGTGCAACATTGACCTCCAGCGGAACAGAGATTACCAACAACGTGATTCACAATACAAATTATTATATTCCGGAAACTACTACTGCAATTCGGGTAGAAGGTGTAGGACACAGAATTGCTCATAACACCCTTTATGATATTGATACTCAGTCTATCAGATTGTTCAACACCAACAATATTTTAATTGAATATAATGAATTCTATGACAGTGCGTTGTTGAGTGCTGATGCCGGTGCTATTTACTGGGGACGTAATCTCTCTGAATTTGGTAATATTGTAAGATACAATTATTTCCATGACATTGGCGGTCACATCGGAGCACATGGTCAGCAGTCCATCTTTGTCGATGATGGTAATATCGGACCTGCAATTTACGGGAATATTTTCTACAAAGGCGGTTTGCCGAACTTTGCATTGAAGACAAACGGCGGTCAGTTCCATCGTGCGTACAACAATATTTTCATTGACAGCCCTGCCGCATTTTATATGCAGCCTTGGGGAAATACCAAGAGCGGTATTTCCGGTTCTTCCGCTGATAATGCAAGACAAAGTAACTGGTGGTTGTATGTTCACGATATGAGAGATCTGTTCGGCGATAATAATACCAATCTGCTCAATGATGGCAAACGTCATGATCTGGTATTGAGTGATCTCTGGAGAAAATACTACAGCAGTGACGAAATGGTAGCCGTCAACAAGCAGTGGAAGCTGGCGTTTGACAGTTATTTGAGAGAAGATATGTATAAAGAAGCCAAAGCTTTGTACGATGCAAAAGACAAGGCGGGCATGACTCAGTGGTTGTTAAAGAATATTCCTGAACAGCATACCAATCTGCTGGAAGGCAACGTAACAGTCAATGTTCCCGCATTCCATCATAAGACCGGTTCTTATATTGAAACAAATAATCTACAACTGCAGGGTGCAGATGGAGAAGCCATCTTTGAAGATTACGGAACCGACTTTAGTCTGACCAAAGACGGTCTTGCAAAGGTTCGTCAGACTATTTCTGATTTCCCTGATCTTGACTTTGATGCAATGGGAACAGAATTTGACGTACAAGGAAATGCTCCTACAGCATCTGACGCTTATGTAACAGGTGTTCCTGCTGTAAAGGGTAACCTGGTTGCAAACTATAGCTACAGTGATGCGG
>JAZQHN010000136.1:0-1575 GCA_045540615.1 Clostridia bacterium | reverse complement strand
TAGTATTTTATACCATTCCATAACCTAAAGGAGGAATTAACATGATACGTATTATGATGGGTGAAAAAGGAACAGGAAAGACAGGTGCCTTGATTCGAATGGCGAATGAAGCCCTTGAAACCGAAAAGGGGAAAGTTGTTTGCATCAATAAAGGGAACCGGTTTACTTTTGACTTAAAGCACCCGGTTCGTTTGATTGATACAGAACAATTTGAAATCAAAAACCTGAATGTTTTCTTAGGTTTTATTGAAGGCGTGATTGCTCACGATTTTGATGTTACTCACATTTTCATTGACAGTGTTCTCAAATGTGCAAAGGGCACTTTGGAGGATATGGATGATTTTCTGGAACGTGTGGAAGAAATTTCTGATAAGTTTGAAATTGATTTTACCATTACTCTTAGTGCTGCAGTTGCAGATGCAACAGATAAAATGAAAAAATATCTGATTGAATTCTAAAAGAGAAAATGAAATCCGGAGGAACAGGATCGGTTCTTCCGGATTTTTGTATTTGCTTGCTTTTTTATTCTGTTTATGCTATAATAAAATTAAAACAGGAGTTAAATGTATACATCGTTGGAGTTCTCCTGAAATTGTAAAAACGAAATTTGAGGTGATACCATTGAACAATATAACGATTACAGATGTACGGGTGCAAACAGGAGATAGTGCATTTTTAATTGATGACGGAACAACCGCTATTCTTTATGATTCCGGGTTTGCATTTACCGGGTTTGGTGTGGCAGACAAAATCAAAAAAATTTTAGGAGACCGTCCTCTGGACTATATCTTTTTGACTCATTCCCATTACGATCATGCCTTAGGTTCGGTATATGCGCTTGAGTATTGGAAGAATGCAAAGGTGGTAGCAGGGGAGTATGCAACGAAAATTTTTGCAAAACCAACAGCCAAAGCTGTAATGCGTGATCTTGACCAAAAATTCGCGGTGCAGTGCGGTGTTTCCGATTATGAGGATTTGATTGACAATCTCCGTGTTGATATTCCGGTTTCGGACGGAGATGTTGTAAAAGCAGGAGAGCTGGAGTTTGTTGTGCTGAATTTGCCCGGGCATACCAAATGCTCTGTAGGGTATTATTGCTCGAAGCATCAACTGCTTCTTGGTTGTGAAACAATTGGTGTGTTTAACGGATCGGATGATGTGGTGCCTTCTTATCTTGTGGGATACCAGATGACCATGGAATCTATTAAGCGAGTGGAAGAACTTGAGATTCGTCAGATTCTTGTTCCCCACTATGGTTTGCTGAATGAAGAAGAAACAAAATTTTATTTAACCCGTGCCAAAGAAAGTGCAGTTACCACAGCTGAAGAATTGCTTGCTCTGCTTCGTCAGGGAAAAGCAAAAGAAGAAATGATAGAGTTTTTTAAAGAAAAGTTTTATTTTGGTTATATCAAAGAAATTTATCCCATTGATGCAATAGAACTAAATACGGGGATTATGATTGATTTGTTGAAAAAGGAGTTTGAATTGTAAAGGGGATTTTATATGAAAGCAGTTGTAGTGCAACCACCATATTCTAGGGATACAGCATTTTCTGATGAATATTTTGATTACAAA
>JAZQHN010000135.1:0-3393 GCA_045540615.1 Clostridia bacterium | reverse complement strand
CCAGTTTCTCATCTGATAAGAACTGTTCATCTTTTCGAATTCGGTACAAATGGAGATGTTACCCCAAACATTGGTAAACTCGGGACCATTTCCGGAAGTGGAAGAACCTCTTCCCTGACTCTTTGCACCTGCATTTAAGAATACATTTCCGTAAATGTTACCGCCTGTTGCCGCATCGTCGATAAAGACACCAACAGACTGAGGGCTGTTCAGATAGTTGGAAATTAAAGCACTTCCGATGTTTTCAAAATAATTGTAACGAATGGTATTTCCCAAAGAGTCATATTCACGACCCCAATAGATAGAGCCTGCGTCCGTGGTATTTTGTCCTGCATTCAGAATCTTATTGTACTCAATCAGAATATCGTTACAGTTTTTCAAGTGCATTGCACCAAAGGACATATCATTGAATTCGTTGTTTCGGACTATTTCACCCACCGCATCACGAAGTCCCAGTGCCGCACGGGCATTCTGACCACTTGCCATATAACAGGTATTGTGGAAGATATTGTTTTCAATTACGTTACCGCTGGGAGTAAGGCTCACTCTGTCTCCCCCTACAATGGATACAGGAGAAGAAGCGGTAGTATAGAAATTACATCCACTGATAACGGTATTGGTACAATCGGTCAGCACCATACCGCCTGCTGTTGTATTGGAAACTTCTCCGTCTTCAAATCTGATGTTATCACACTCTGTCATTACAACGGGAGTTTCGATGGTTTCCTTAAAGTCAATCCCCTTGAACTGAACATAAGATACCTCGTTCAAAGAAATCATATTTTTATTATAGGTAGACACAACCAATTTAGGAGTTTCCATAGTACCGATGGGATAGAAATACAAAATGTCATTTTCTCGGTCAATATAAGATTCCCCGGGTTTATCGATTTCTTCAAAGATGTTGGCGAAGAATACTTTATACTGAGGACCCCAGCCCACGCCCTTCACGGTAGCATAACCGTGCTTATCCATAGAGGTAACAACCTTTTTCTTAGGATCAACATTGTCAATTCTTAAGTTTGCACTTGCCCAGAAGTGAGCAATGGCACCGCCAACATAAGCATCCCCCTTCTTTATCGTCCACCGTTCGGAACGATTCTCAGGATCGGGATATTCAAACATGATGGGAGTATTACTTGTATTGTATTTATCTTCATCAATTCCGTCTCTTGCTGCTGTCAGGGGACGGCATTTTACCAGCATCTGACTTTGGTCATCATTGGGCCAACGAGCCTCGGTCAGCATGTTGTTGTTCATGAAAATTCTGCTGTGGGCTCTTCCCCAGGAAGGAAGGACATCCATATCCACATCCTGTGCTCCCAAATCCATCATGTACAGATGACTCTTTGCATCCTCTTCAATCAGACGGTTTAACATGGTTTCATCGGTTACCTTCTGAATCTTGGAGGTATCCAAAACCTTACCACCAATAAAGGAAACGTTCTCGCCATTATACGCCTGATAAATGATGGGGGCATCCTTTTGACCCGAATCCTCTTTGGTAAAGGATATGGGTTCAGATATAGGATAGGTTCCGCCCATAATATTAACAGTGACTCCATCTTCAGGCAAATCCATAGATCGAATGGTATCTCTTGCTTTTTGGATGGTAGCAAAGGGTTTTTCATAGCTACCTTCATTTTCGTCATTCCCGTTAACAGACACGAAAAATTCTACTTTTCCTTCTACCTTGAATGCTTCAGAAACCGTTGTTTCTCCCGCAATACCGTTCTGGTCTTTGGGGATAACACGGACTCTCAACCATTTTCCGATATCTGTCATTTTGATTTTGTAATGATCTTCCGTGGATGTCTGAACGGGAGAATATGTTCCGCCTTCCGTTGCAGAAGTTTCCCAGATATATACGCTTTCTCCTCTGGGAGTTCCTTCTTCAGAAGGGGTATAGGTAAAGGTTGCAGTCAACTCAGAGCCGATAGTAAAGTCACCGCTGATGCTTGCATCGGAAGCAGTAGGAGGAGCAATGTAATCCCCTACTGTCTTGGTGGGTTCAGAAGACACAGGCTTTCCGGTTTTGGGGTCTCTGTCGCTGACGGGAATTACCGTAACACGAAGCTGTTTTCCTACGTAATCATTGGAAATCACATATTCCTTTGCGGTTGCGCCGGTAATATCTTTCCATTCGGCTCCGTTTAAGACCTGCCATTGATATTGAGCTGATACCACATCATCAGGATTTACATCGGTAACAACCGCATTGGCAGTCAAGGTCTGACCTGCATTTACTGCACCGTCAATAGTAACCGAGGCCACAACAGGCGCCTTTTCTACAACCTTTGCAATCATAAAATCATCGATTGCAACACCGGGTCTTAATGTTGTCTCTGCTTTTCTGTCACCAAGCAATTCTGTAACCAAACGCAAAATCTGAACAGAAGTTTCATAATTAAATTCCGTTTCAGAGGTTTTTAACAAATTGGTTCCGTCTTCGCTGTCAATTTCCATTCTGGATTTGGCGGTTTTGTTGTTGAGCTTATAAACGAACCGAATGGTGTACCACTTTTTGAATTCAAGGTCGATTTTCCCAATCTCTGCACTATTCAAATCTACAATACTCTCTTCTGCTTTGTCGCCAAAAGTACCGCTGATGGAATAATTTTTCAGCACACTGCTTCCATCCACTTTAATATTGGAATAGAAGTTATGGGTTGCGGCAGTGGTGCCCAGAGCATCAAACATCATCTTTGCCTGGACAATATAGGTGCCGTCTTCCGTTAACAAAACGGTTTTTCCGTTGTCGCTGGCAAAAGAACCGTCACCGGAAGGATAACGTACCCCGGGGTTATTCAGACTTCCTCCGTCTTCACGGATGGCATACCAATAATCATTTCCCTGTTCATTGGGAAAGGAAACGGTGATACTGTCTACATTGCTTGCAAAGGTTCCTTCGATTTTTCTTACCGTGTTGTCAATGGGCTTGATAATATAATTGTAAGTTTCCTCCGATTCAGATGCTTCCTCTTTGAAGATTACCTGAAGAGTGTGAGCACTTTCAACAGTCGGAATAGTAACGGTACTATTTTCAGAAAGAGTCGTTTCCTTCCCGTCAACCAGCACCTCGTCTACTGCATAGCCTTCTTTTGAGGCAATGGTGAAAAGGGCATTCTCCTTAGAAGCAACTTCCACTTTTTCTCCGTTTTTCACCTGTGCATCCTTGTAAGAAACCGTTCCCTTTGTTTCATCATAGGTCACGGTTATGGGATAATTTTCTGCAACCGGCTTTTTCACTAGTTTCACAATCATGAAATCATCAATGGCAAAATCAACATGTCCGGTATCGGTGGTAGCTTGTTGGAATATGTTGCTATATACTCTGTAGAATTTTAAAGGATCCGTACATTCCATAGTTGCATTCTGAGTAGTAATCAAATT
>JAZQHN010000134.1:0-4517 GCA_045540615.1 Clostridia bacterium | reverse complement strand
CATTCCTATCATTCTATTGTACCACAATTTTTCCATTCTGAAAAGGGATTTTGTAAAAAAAATAAAAAACCTGCCTTTCTTTTTTTGAAAAGCAGGTTTTCGATTAAGATTATTCAGCAATAGAAACTAATTCTTTATCTTCGTACCATTCTACCTCACAGCCGAAAGATTCGGAAATAGCACGGACGGGAACCAAGGTTCTGTCATCAATTTTTACTGCAGGAGAATCCAAGTAAACAGAGTAACCGTTGACATACATATAGCTGTCTCCTATGGTTAATTCTATGGTAACATCTCCTCTGTATGCAGTTACGGTCTGGGTCGCTTCGTCCCAGTCAACTCTTGCTCCCAGAGTTTCAAAAATTGCACGAAGAGGAACCATGGTGCGGTCGTTAATCAAACGAGGCTTTACGTCAAAGTAAACCTCTTGTCCGTTAACAAATACTTCCATCCCATTAGAATAGCTTGCTTTTTCATAAGCGATTTCATGGTTTTCTTCTCTTAGTTGTCCCGGTGTGGGAGAGAAGGTTTCTTCCTCGTACATACTTTCAAATAATTTGAAACCAACGGTTCTTAATGGGGAACGATTTCCTGCTTTGTCAACGGCGGTTATCGTTACTTCATTCCACCCTTCATAGCAGTGACTGGTGTCAATGGTCATGGTAGCATAGCCATAGTCATCAAAATAAACATTTCCGATATTGCCGATTCCGCTTAATTCAAAAATAGCGTAATCTAATTCTTCATTATCCTCTGCTTCTGCAACAATGGTGATTTCATCAACAAAGGAAATGTCGATTTCTTCTCCTTCTTCACAATACCAATCGATGATAATAGGTTGACTGGTGTCTTTTTCAGGCTCTGGTTGTTGTTCGAATATAGTAAGTTTAATCGGTTCAACCCCCTCGGCTGGTTTTTCGCTGCCGTTAAGGTACAGCCTCAATTCTCTTTGACCCGGAACATTAATACCAAATTTGCATGTCCAGGTTATGGTGCCGTCCCCGTTCGGTGTCCCTTCCAAGAAATAATTGTCTTCCAAAAATTGATGGGGGATAATATGATCCTTTTCACCGAGAAGGCTTTTATCGCCGCCTATTCCGATTTGGGTAACATCATCTGAGGTAACAGCGGTAAAATAAAAGGTATCTCCTGTGCCTTGTAAATTATTAATATTTGCTTTACCTTCAGATTTGTCTGCATAAAATTCATAAGCCTGAGGAATAGACTGCTCGGGTTGAGGATTGTTTTGATCGATTCCCGTACAATTGTAGTGGACCGTTACTCTGTTCCAAAATTCTTCACTTAAACTTGAATCCCAACTGTTGTCAATAACAATAGAATTCCATTGTTCTTCTGTACCGCCATAGTAGATGTCGGTAAGTGCGCCGGAACCGTAGGATGCTTCAGTACTGCCTTCTTTTCCGCGAAATGCACCGGAATTAATTGCAGTTACTCCTGCGGGAATATAAATTTTAGTCATCGATGGGTTTCTTGAAAACATCATGTCATCTATCACAGTTGTTGATTCCGGTAAAGTGATACTTGTCACATTTGCTCGTTTTCCAAATGTACTATGTTGATAAATTCTGACTTCTCGACCTTCTAAAGTGTTGGGAATGATAATATCACCGGATGCATCTTCGGTTAAAGTTTCGGCATAGACAACATTTGGTTCGTCGTCAAAAAATCTGTATACAACACCATTGTAAAAATTAGCGTAATCGGAAGCTAATGTATGAATAGTTATGGTAGACAGTATTACTATAATTAAACATAAACTCAAAATTCTTTTTAACATTTTAAAATTTCCTTTCATTTTTAAAATTAAGTGATTTGCTTTGAATTGCTTTTTACTAACCATATTCCAACTGCCGGATTACCATCTGTTTTCACCCCCAAACAATAAAAAATGCGCCAACCGAAGTTGACGCATTTATAAAAATACACAACTCCGATTGTCGCCAAACAAACTTTCCATATTAACCAAAGGTACATGAAATAGAGCGTGCATCTTTACCATAGGGCAAAAATGTACACTTTGACTAATATGGATTATTCAGTTTGTTTGGCATCTTTTATTGTATCATATTATTTGAACGATTTCAAGAATTTATCCGTTATTTTTTTGGAAAAATGAAAAAAACTATTGCATATTTATTGAAAAGATTGTAAAATAGAAGAAAGAACAATTTACAAAGGACTGAAATGAATGAATTTAGAAGAAGTAAAGCGGGTTGTGGTAAAGGTTGGTACTTCTACCTTAACATACAGTAATGGGAAACTAAATCTGAGACGCATTGAGCTTTTGGTTCGGTGTCTGGCGGACTTGAAAAACCGAGGTTATGATGTCGTGTTGGTTTCCTCAGGTGCCATGGGTGTTGGTGTTGGAAAGCTTTCCTTAAAGGCAAAGCCAAAAACCATACAGGGGAAACAGGCGGTTGCGGCTGTGGGACAATGCGAGTTGATGTCCATTTACGACCGTTTTTTTGCAGAATACTGTCAGACGGTTGCCCAGATTTTGCTGACCAAAGCTGATTTGGAAACGGATTTGAAAAAGCAGAATGTTACCAACACCTTTGATCAGTTGTTAGAATATGAAGCAATTCCCATTGTGAATGAAAATGATACGGTTGCTACCGAAGAAATTGAATTTGGCGATAACGATACCTTGTCTGCTTTGGTTGCCAAATTGATTGGTGCAGACCTATTGATTCTTCTTTCGGATATTGACGGTCTTTACGACAAAGACCCTCATCAATATGCTGATGCAAAGCTGATTCCTGTAGTAGAAAAGATTACGGAAGAAATCAAACAAGGTGCCAGCGGAGCAGGTTCTCGTCGGGGGACTGGTGGAATGGTAACCAAGCTGACTGCAGCAGAAATTGCAACGGAATCAGGGGGTGATATGGTGATTGCCAATGGAGAAAATCCTGAAATTTTGTTTGATATTTTTGAAGGTGAGTTCAGAGGAACCTTGTTCCGGAAAAGAGGATAGCCAATGAATGAATTGATAGAACGTTTAGGAATAGAAGGAAGAAAAGCTGCAAGAGTGCTTGCAGTTAGCTCTTCTGATGAAAAGAACAAGGGGTTGCTTGCCATTGCAGATGCTTTGGAAAAAAATGCAACTGTCATGATAGAGGAAAATGCAATTGATATTGAAAAAGCAGTTCAAAAAGGAACACCAAAACAGATGATTGACCGACTTCAATTGGATGAAGGAAGAATTAAGGCAATGGCTGAGGGTGTTCGCCAGGTGGCGGCATTACCTGATCCTGTGGGAGAAGTGCTTTCTATGTGGCAACGTCCCAATGGACTGACTATTGGGCAAAAACGGGTTCCTTTGGGTGTTATTGGAATTATTTATGAATCCCGCCCCAATGTGACAGCTGATGCGGCGGCACTTTGTCTAAAATCGGGAAATGCGGTAATTTTAAGAGGCGGAAGCGATGCCATTAATTCTAACAAAGCTATTGCCAAAGTAATGAGAAACGCGTTGGAGCAAGTTGGACTTCCCGCATCTTGTGTTGCGTTGGTGGAGGATACCTCTCGTGAAACTGCCACTGATATGATGAAGGCAAACGGTCTGATCGATGTGTTGATTCCCAGAGGGGGAGCAGGACTGATTTCTTCTGTGGTGCAAAATGCAACTGTTCCTGTGATTGAAACAGGGACCGGAAATTGCCACGTTTATGTGGATGAAAGTGCAAATTTAAAAATGGCAACCGACATTATTGTCAATGCCAAGGCATCCCGTCCCTCCGTTTGTAATGCGGCAGAAACCTTGTTGGTTCATAAGAACAAAGCAGAAGAGTTTTTGCCTCTTGCCTACGATGCTTTGAAAAAGGCGGGAGTTACATTGCGAGGTTGTGAAGAAACTTGTCGTATTATTCCTATCATTCCTGCGACAGAGGAAGATTACAGAACAGAGTTTTTAGATTATATTTTGGCAGTAAAAGTGGTGGAGGATATGGACGAAGCAATTGATCATATTGCAAAATACAGTACTCGTCATTCCGAAGCAATTATAACGGAAAATTATGCTGCATCTCAAAAGTTTTTGCAGCAGGTAGATTCAGCAGCAGTATATGTCAATGCTTCTACCAGATTTACAGATGGATTCGAATTTGGATTTGGTGCAGAAATTGGTATCAGCACTCAGAAAATTCATGCAAGAGGTCCAATGGGTTTGAAGGAACTGACCACTACCAAATATATTATTTACGGAAATGGACAAATCCGATAGGAGGAACATTATGTACGCATTGTTATTGGCAGGCGGCGGTGGGACAAGACTTTGGCCGTTATCTACCGTTCCCAATCCGAAGCAGTTTATCCGTTTGAGAGGAGAAGAATTTTCTCTTTTTCAGCATACAGTAAAGCGTTGTTTGGAATTTACGGATGAAACTCATATATTGATTTTGACAGGGCAGGGGTATGTAGAACAAATTAAGGAACAACTGGCAGAATTGTCTGTTTTGGTTCCTGATGAAAATATTTTGTGCGAACCTGTTCCCAGA
>JAZQHN010000133.1:0-11885 GCA_045540615.1 Clostridia bacterium | reverse complement strand
ATCCTTACCCGAAGGAGCAGAATTGGTTTCTGTGCAGAGTAAGGTAATTGCTTCTGATGAAAATAAGATAACGGTAGAGTGTATGTTCGAATGTGTGGAAAACATTGCAATACAAAAACCCTATGAATCGGAATTACAAGGAGAACCAAAAAATGATACAAAAAACAGTAACAGTGAACAGCCTTGAGCAGGCAATGGAAGTGATGGGGAGCTTTGATTCCAATGTAAAGCTTTTGGAAAAACAGTTCCATGTGCAGATTGTTCATCGCGGAGAAGAGATTCGTGTTTCGGGAGAGGATGAAGCACGGACGGAACAATGCTGTCAGGTGTTGATGCAACTGGCAAATTATGCCCAGCGTTCAGAACAGATTGATGAGCAGGTGATTCAATATTTGATTTCCATGGCAGAACAGGGTGAGACTGAGCAAACGGAGGAATTGGCAAAGGATTGTATATGCCTTACCTCCAGAGGAAAACCGCTGAAACCAAAAACAATGGGGCAAAAGAGATATGTGGAAGCCATTGAAAATAATACGGTTGTTCTTGGAATCGGTCCTGCTGGAACAGGAAAAACCTATTTGGCAGTTGCCATGGCGGTAAAAGCATTTCGCGCAAAAGAAGTGAACCGTATCATTCTGACAAGACCTGCTGTGGAGGCGGGTGAAAAACTTGGCTTTTTGCCTGGAGATTTACAAAATAAGGTAGATCCGTATCTCCGCCCTTTATATGATGCTTTGTATGAAATGCTGGGTGTGGAAAGTTATCAGAAATATGTGGAACGCGGGGCTATTGAAATTGCACCTTTGGCTTATATGAGAGGAAGAACCTTGGATGACAGCTTTATCATTCTTGATGAAGCACAAAACACCACTCCGGAGCAAATGAAAATGTTTTTGACCAGAATCGGTTTCGGTTCTAAAGCGGTGATTACAGGAGATGTTACCCAGATTGATTTGCCCGGCGGAGTAAAATCGGGTCTGAAAGAGGCAATGAAGGTGTTGGAGCATATTGAAGATATTCAAATTATGAAATTTACCGATTTGGATGTAGTTCGGCATCCTTTGGTAAGGAAAATTATCAAAGCATATGAAAAATACGAAGCCGGGAAGAGAAAACCGGAAAAACAAAAGAGGGAGGGAAACCCGATTGAAAAACGTTAAGAAAAAGAGCTGGTTGGTTATTTTGTTGCTTGGAATTATGGTTGTTGCAACTGTTTTTGTTACCATGAAAGGCTTTTTGCCAAAGCGATATAACATTAAAGCGGGGGATATTTGTCCCGTTGATATCTATGCTTCCGGCTTAATTACAGACAAGCTGACCACGGAAAAACTAAGGAATGATGCACGGGATTATGTTCAAAAACAATACAGCTTTGATTTAACTGTTTCAGATGCTGTGGAAAAAGCATTGGCAGAATCCTTAGCAAAAATTGTGGAAATTTGGGAGAAGTATGACGACGCTTCTGAATTGTCGGAAAGTGAACTGAGTGCAGTGACTGTTTCCGGTGAAGATTGGCAAGTCATTCTTTCTATGAGTCAGGCCGAGTTGGGCCGTTTTTCGGATAGCTGCACGGAAACTACAAGAGAAACCATGAAATACGGATTTGATGCAGAAAATCCTGATGAAGCCTTTGCTTTTTTAAGCGAAAGTTTAAATAAAAGAAATTTAAGCCAAGGCGGAAGAAGAGTTGCTTATAATTTAATTTCCTCTTTGTTAAAGCCTAACAAGGTATATGACCCCGAAGCAACAAAAACGGCCAAGGAGGATGCGGCTGCAAAGGTAGAGCCTGTTGTCTATCAAAAAGGAGAAAAAATCATAGGACGGGGAGAACGGATTACAGAAGCAGATCATGCAATGATGAAAGAAATGGGATATATTAAAAAAGCAGAATTTTCAAATTTTGCAACCTATTTCGGTTTGGTTTTTGTTGTGCTTTTGCTTTTCTTCTTCTGTTTGTTTTTTGTCAGAAATAAGTTTGAAGAAATGAAGACCAGATGGCCTTTGACATTAGGGGTTGTAACAGCCTACTGCATTATGCTGTTGATTTTATCTTTCTTTATTTGGCAATCGGATTTGAATGTTAATTTGATCCCTGTGCTTACCATGGCAATTGTAGCAGCAATTCTTTGCAAGGAAAGGGTTGCATTTGTGATTCACTTTCTGATTTGTTCTGTTACAGCGGTAGCAATGCGTGGAGAGTTGTCCTTTTTTATGACTCATTTACTGGGCGGTGCTATTGCAATCAGTACGATACACAATATTCGAAGCAGAACAAAAATATTTTTCTACTGTCTTCCTGTTGCATTTTTTGAAGCGGCAATGATAATTTGTTGGGAAATGATGGAAAATAATGTGGTTCGGGATGCAATCATTAATGGTATTTTTATGGCAATTGGAGTGTTTTTGTCCGGTGTTGTTGCCATGGGAATCTTACCTGTGTTGGAAGCGGTATTTCATCTGCTGACACCGTTTCAATTGCTGGAAATGACCAATTCGGATCATCCTCTTTTAAAGCGGTTAATGACGGAAGCACCCGGTACCTATCATCACAGTCTGATGGTGGGCAACCTTGCAGAAAATGCAGCTTACGTCATTGGGGCAGATCCTCTTTTGACCAGAGTGGGAGCCTATTATCATGATGTGGGAAAATTGAGACAACCCATTATGTTCAAAGAAAATCAGCTTTTGGATAATCCCCACGATACCATGTCTCCGGAAGAAAGTGCAAGAATTATTCTGCAGCATCCGGAGGATGGTGTGAAAATTGCTCAGCAATATCGGATTCCGAAGCGTTTGACTGATTTTATTTTACAACATCACGGAACAACTGCAACTATGTATTTTTACCAGCAAGCAAAAGAAAATAAACCGGATATCGATATTACAAAGTTTCGTTATCAAGGACCTAAAGTGCAACGACGGGAAATTGCCATTGTTATGCTTGCTGATACCGTAGAGGCTGCGGTTCGTACCATGAAGGATGATTCTCCCGAAGCGATGGAACGCTATGTGGATACCTTGGTGGAAGGAAAACTTCGCGATGGTCAATTGACGGAATGTAATATTACATTAGCAGAACTTGAATTAATCAAAATGAGCTTTGTCAATACTTTAAAGGCATATTATCATAAACGGGTTGTGTACAAGGAGAATAAGTATGAAGATGAACGTACTGTTTGAGCAAGAACATGAAATGAACGCATTGATAGAAGCAGCTTTAATAAAAGGAGCTCAATTAGAACAGTTCCCCTTTGATGCAGAGGTCAGTGTTACTTATACCGATAACGAAGAAATTCGAGAAATTAATCGAGAGCAAAGAGGAATTGACCATGCAACCGACGTGCTGTCCTTTCCTATGCTCGAATTAATTCCGGGAGAGGTTCCGGTTTTTGGTACAGAGGATATGAATCCTGAAACAGGATGTGTCTATTTGGGAGATATTGTGATTTCCTTGGAGCGTGCTCAAGAACAAGCTCAAGAATATGGCCACAGCATGGAACGGGAAACTGCTTTTTTGGCAGTTCATTCCTTAATGCATCTGCTGGGTTATGATCACATGGAAGAAGAAGAACGAAGCATAATGCGTTTTCATGAAGAACGGGTATTAAGTGCGTTGTCATTAACACGGGAGGAAGAGTAATGGAACAGTTTAAATCAGGCTTTGCTACAGTAGTAGGAAGACCGAATGTAGGAAAATCAACGTTAATCAACGAATTGATAGGGCAAAAAATTTCGATTGTATCGAACAAGCCTCAAACTACCAGAAACCAGATTACAGCAGTTTATCAGGATGAAACATCTCAGATTGTGTTTGTTGATACTCCCGGAGTTCACAAACCGAAAAATAAATTGGGTAATTTCATGGTTAATACTGCCCTTTCGGCTATGGATGATATGGATTTGATTTTATTTATGATTGATGCAACAAAAGAAGGGGAAGAGGAGGAAATTATCAAACGGTTGCAAGCTTCCCGTTCAGCGGTGATTCTTGTGATCAATAAGGTTGATTTGGTTCCTAAGGAAAAACTTCTTCCCATGATTCAAAAGTATTCGGCATTGTGCGATTTTGATGCGGTTGTTCCGATCAGTGCATTAAAAAAAGATGGGATTGAGCAATTGGTTACCATCATGAAACAGTATTTACCTTACGGACCCAAATATTTTCCGGAGGACATGGTAACGGATCAAACAGAACGTCAGATTGCTGCGGAATTGATTCGTGAAAAGGTGCTTCGCTTTTTATCTCAAGAGGTTCCGCATGGAGTGGCAGTAGAAGTTGAAGCAATGAAAATCGAAGGGGATTTATGTAAAATCAATGGTGTGATTTATACAGAAAAAGCAAGTCATAAAATGATTTTAATCGGAAAAGGCGGAGCTATGATGAAAAAAATCGGAACCTCTGCCAGAAAAGAGTTGGAGCGTTTTTTGGATTGCAAAGTGCACCTCGAGCTCTGGGTCAAGGTGAAAGAAGATTGGCGCAACAACGATTATTTGATTAAGAATTTTGGGTACGAAGAACAAAAGTAAAATTTTACATCGTATTCCTTGACCGTGTTAGGAAATACTATCAGTGTCAAGGAGGAATTGAGATGAATTTAAATCAATTTGCTTGGAATTGTTTTTATCAAAGCGGAAATATTGAAGCTTTTTTATTGTATAAACAGGAGGAGACGTTGATTCGCTCTAAAGAGTCGACGGACAGGAAACAAGAGTATGGGATTGGTGAAAACAGAAGGAATTGTCCTTCGGGAAACCAAATACGGTGAACATGATAAAATGCTGACGGTATTTACCAAGGATTGGGGTGCCGTCAGTGTCTCTGCCCGAGGGGTGCGCGGCGGAAAACGTCGCTGCACCGGTGCGGGTTTGTTTTGTTATAGCAATTTTGTGTTGTTTCAGGGCAGAAATTCCTATCAGTTAAATGAATGTGAATTGATTCGAAGTTTTCACAAAATCAGCGATGATTTGATGACCATGTCCTGTGCTTCCTATTTTTGTGAAATTGTATCGGGAGAGCAATTGGAAAATCCGCCTCTCATGAAGCTGTTGCTCAACGCTTTAGCAATGTTGGAAAACGGAAAACCTGTTTGGCTGGTAAAGGGTGTATTTGAGGTTCGGGCAGCAGGAGAACTGGGATTTGCACCGGAGTTATTTTCCTGTGTTTGCTGTGGAAGACAGCATCATCTTTCTTTCTTTTCTCATCGTGCAGGGGGTGCGGTTTGCGAACAATGCAGCAAGGAAGCATATAAAATTTCTAAACCAATCCTTCGTGCAATGCAATATATTCAAATTGCTCAAAATCCATTTTCCTTTTCTTTAGGAGATGAATGGACAGAAGAATTTTCCTCTGTCTGTGAAAATTTTTTGTTGCATTATGTGGAAAAACGACCGAAAACGTTGGATTTTTTTAAAAGTTTAATTTAATTTTAAGAATGGTCACCTGTGGGGTTTAAGGAAAATTATATATTTTTTTACTGTTGACGTAACATATGTTTGACAACTACAGAATTCGTATCAAGTCAAAATTCCCGAAAACTGTTGACAAATAAGGGAATGAATGATATAATGATTAAAATGCCGGACAGCGGAATTGATGAAAGTTTTATCTGAAAAGTTTTCTTTAAAGTTCTGGCTCTTTTGTCTCTTTTATTATTTTGAATCGGGAAGGAGACGAGAGAGTTTTTTGTTGTACGATGAGAAAAATGAGATGGGAGGAAAAGTATGAGTAAGGGAAAAATTTTGACCGGTGCACAAATTGTCGTTCAGACCTTGATTGAACAGGGTGTTACTGATGTATTTGGTTATCCCGGCGGACAAATCCTGTCTATTTATGATGAGCTTTATAAAGCCTCCGACTCTTTACGACATATTTTAACAGCCCATGAACAAGGTGCTTCTCATGCAGCAGACGGATATGCCCGTGTGACAGGAAAGGTAGGAGTTGTGATTGCAACCTCAGGTCCCGGTGCTACCAATTTAGTCACAGGAATTGCAACCGCTATGCTTGATTCTGTTCCCATGGTTGCTATTACAGGAAATGTTCCTTCTGATCAGGTGGGGAAGGATGGATTTCAGGAAGTCAATATAACCGGTGTGACAATGCCCATTACCAAGCATAATTATTTTATCAGCAATGTGGAAGAATTGGCGGATGCCATTCGGGAGGCTTTTCGGATTGCGAAATCAGGAAGGCCGGGACCCGTTTTAATTGATATCCCAAAGGATGTGCAACAGGCAACCTGTGAATATATTCCAAAAGAAGTAGAACCACCTTTTTCTCAAAAGAAAGCAAAGGAACAGCTCGTTGAAGAAGCAGTTGCAATGATTCATAGTGCCAAGCGCCCCTATCTCTATATCGGCGGCGGTGCAGCCGGAAATAATATGACAGAACTGATTCAGGAGCTTGCAGAAAAGATTGATGGATATATCGGATGCAGTTTTATGGGACTTTCGGTACTTCCCAATTCCTATGAACGATTTTTGGGAATGCAAGGGATGCATGGGAAATATGCTTCCTCCATGGCGAGCAAAGAAGCGGATTTGATGATTGGATTAGGTGTCAGATTCAGTGACCGTGCAACCGGAAACAGTAAAGAGTACGGTAAGAAGACAAAGATCATTCAATTGGATGCTGACCTTTCAGAAATTAATAAAAATGTTATCGTTGACGTAGGCATTGTAGGGGATATGGTATCTGCCTTCCGTGAGATTGTAACACGGTGTAAGCCTCAAACACATCCTCAATGGAAAAAACTGGTGAATGAGTTAAAAAAGGAAGAACAGCGAATGGAGGACGAGGCGGAAGCAAGCACCCCTCATTTGGTAACACCAAAACAGATTATGAATGCGATTAACCGCCAAAAGGAGGAAAGTACCATTATTGTCACCGATGTAGGTCAGCATCAGATGTGGACAGCCCAGTACGTTAATTTTGAGCGTACAAGACGATTTGTATCAAGTGGTGGCTTGGGTACTATGGGATATGGTTTGGGCGCTGCAATCGGTGCAGAAATCGCTACAGGGGATAAGACGGTTTTAATTACCGGTGACGGCAGCTTTGGAATGAACCTGAACGAGTTGGCAACCGCAGTTTCTTACCATTTGCCTATTGTGATTGTATTGATGAACAACGGCGTTTTAGGAATGGTTCGTCAATGGCAAACTCTTTTTTATGAGCAACGGTATTCTAATACGGAATTAAACAGAAAAACTGATTTTGTAAAGGTTGCGGAAGGGTTTGGAGCGAAAGCGAAAAGGGTATGGACAGTTGATGAATTTGAAACCATTTTTCAAGAGGCAATTAAGGGAGATGAGCCCTATCTGATTGAAGTGATGATTGATAAGGATGAGCTGGTTTTACCCATGCTGCCTCCCGGAGGTTCGGTTGATGAAATTATTGTTTCCAAAGAACAGGAGAATAAAGGATGAAACGGTACGTAATAGCAGTTTATGTTGAGAATAAATACGGGGTACTGGCAAGAGTTTCCGGTATGTTTATGAGAAAAGGATTTAATATTGATTCTCTGACAGTTGGTGAAACGGATGACCCCAATTTTTCCAGAATTACCATTACGATTAATGGAGATGAATATATTCGGGAACAGTTGATTAACCAGTTGAAAAAGCTTCATAATGTGCAACAAGTGAAATTGTTGGAACAGGATGCTACGGTGGAACGGGAATTGATGCTGATTAAAGTAAAAACAACCCCGCAAAACAGAAGTGAAGTTATGGCTGCGTCAGAAATTTACCGGGCAAAAATCGTGGATTATAATACCGACACAATGTGTGTAGAGGTAACGGGAGAACCGGGGAAAATTGATGCGTTTATTGAGGTAATGAAGCCTCTTGGTATCGAAGAAATCTGCCGAACCGGAGTGGTTGCTATGGAACGAGGAAATAATATTTTAAGTTAAAGAAAAGCCTTGCGGATTCATTTCGCAAGGCTTTACTATTATAGATTTGTTTGGATTAGCTTTTCGACAGTTCCCTTGTTAACGAAAAGAGGAACCTCTTCACAATTGACAAACCGTTGCGTTATATCATTAATCAGCAAACGTTCAATAGAAACGTTTCCATCTACCTGAATGGTAGGTGCCTTTGTTACGGTGTTTTCCAGTCTGTGAACATTGGAGATGCTTACATTTCCGCAACTGACTCCTTCTGCAAACCAAAGAAGGGGAGTGGATTCGATATGAGGCTTCATAATCTCTTTGGTCCAGAAATCATGTCCTGTAATACTGGCGGTTCCTGATTTGGAGGCATAAATGTTTTCCAAAGTAATGTTGTCAAACCAGATGGGCTCACCGGGATGAATGTTGTAATGGGTAAAGGAAACAACATTCAAGCGATAGGTACCGAAAATATTTCGGATGGTGACATTTCTCATTGCACTTCCGCAGGAAAGGAGACGTACGGCAGTATAACCGTCTTCTGAAAAAATACCGTCAACAACCACGTCTTCGATAACACCTCTTGTAATTTCGCATACATAACCATCATCACAATTGAGTGCAACCATGTCATCATAAGTGGCACCGTGAATGTTACTGATTCGTCCGAATCGGGTGGTTCCCTGAACATGGATTCCGTCCATATTAGGTCGTAACATATTAAAGTCAAAGGTAATACAGTCAACATTAAAATGCTCTGCATTACAAATCAGCATAGCATAGGCTTCCGGATTTTTGATGGTCAGATTGCGGATGGTGAAATGCTTTACACCCACAAAGCGCATAAAAATACCGTAATAATAATCTTCTACATAATGGTCGGTAGGGTAGGGCTTTCCTCTGACCTGATGTTCATTATTTCCGTCCCAAATACCGCCTTCAATGATAATATTATAGTCATATCCCCGTTGAGGCAAAGATTCGTTTTCGATAATAGCACAGTTTGCACCGTCAGCCAATTTCATCACGGCATCAGGGGCTAAGGACAGATGGGTGTTGCTTTTGATTTTTAACGGTGAGGAAATTAAGTAGGTTCCTTTTTTTAAGGTGATGATTTCTTCAGAACAATCTAATAATTCCTGAATTGCAGCGGTATCGTCAGTTATACCGTCTCCCTTAATTTTACTGTACATTGTTTTGCATCCTTTCAATATTTAGTAGTTATCATAGATCAAATTCCTTAGAAACTGTTTGCAACAGGGAGGAAATCGGTAATTTTTGCGGACAAATTTGTTCGCATTTTTTACATCCGATACAATCCTTTGCTTTTCCGTTGTTACTTGTGTGAACACCGTAATAATAATTCGCATTCCAGTTTTTCCAGATGTTTTTATTATTCATACAAGAAAACAAATCGGGAATTCTGATTTGTTGCGGACAACCATCAACACAATAACGGCAGGAGGTACAAGCAATTAATTTTAAGGAATCTAAGATAGAACAAACCTTTTCTACCGCTTGTTGTTCTTTTTGATTTAAAGGTTGAAACTCTTTCATAAACCCGGTGTTTTCTTCCATCATTTCCATGGTTCCCATGCCGGACAGCACCATTTCAATTCCTTCAAAGCCTGCCGCAAAACGAATGGCATAGCTTGCGGCACTGCCACCCTTTAGTTGGTCAAATACGGCTTGTGCAGAATCGGGAAGATTTACAAGACTTCCACCCTTGACAGGCTCCATAACAATGATTTTTTTACCAAATTTTCTGCATACTTCATAGCAAGCACGGGATTGAACGGAGGGGTTTTCAAAATCAGCATAATTAAACTGAAGCTGAACCACCTCAATCTGAGGATATTCTGTCAGAATTTGTTCTAACAATTCCGGAGTATCGTGAAAGGAAATTCCAAAGTGTTTTAATTTTCCTTCTTCCTTCAGCTCCAATACTGTTTCATATGCCTTGCATTGCTTGAATTTCTCAAATAAATGCTTGTTTTGAGAGTGCATCAGATAAAAATCAAAATAGTCCACACCGCAGGTGTCCAATTGCTCTTGGAATACAGGACGGATGTCTTGCTGAGATTCGAAGAAATTGGTAGAAAGCTTATCTGCCAGAAGATAACGGTCCCGAGGATAACGAGAGGTGAGACACTTTTGAATCATTTGTTCGCTTTGACCGTCAATATATCCCTTTGCGGTGTCAAAATAACAAAAACCATTTTCTAAAAAACAATCAATCATGCGACAGGTTTGTTCAAAATCTACCTGATCACCCATCATAGGCAATCTCATAAAACCAAATCCTAATTTTTTTCCCTTATTACCAAACATAAGAATTCCACCTTCTATTCTTTTTTATATTCTTTTACTCCTTCGCGAAAAGCCTTTGTAGTTTCTTCTGTTTCATCCAGCCAGTAGGGGCGGGCTAAGGTTTTATAAAATTCTTCTCTCATATCGTAATCTGCACTTGACCACCAAAGAGCCATTTTGATATTGGGATATTTTTTAATTGAAGAAAACATGTCTGTAATCCATGCAGCTTTATCACCACCTACAGAACTTGAGGCAAATTCGGTAATAATAAAGGGGAAATTGGAAAATACATTCATATATTTTTCGTAAGGAGGTTGATAGATTTCGTCAAAGGTTCTCCATTTTTCGTGATATAGCTCTGCGTAATAAGTTCCTGTATTGTAACCTGTCAGTCCAATCATATGAACATATTCATTTCCCGGGTAATAAGAGATATAGGAATTCCAATGACAGGGCGGGCAGTCCTCAGCATTCGGATTGAAAATCCAGATGGCATTGTCAACGCCCTCTTCTTCAAAAATGCGATAAATTCTCCGCCAGTTTTCAATGAAGATTTCAGGGTCGGAAAGGGCGGCAACACCGGAGTAATTCACCCAGTCACTGTTCATCTCGTTATTTAAACGGAAGAGGAAGGGATGCCCGAATTCTTTTGCTCCTCTGGCAAATTTGCGGATATCCTCATCATATAAGCCGTCATATAAATCTAAATTTATATTTTTGCCGAACAAATTATCGTTGGCATGATAAGAAATCTGCAAAGTAAGCTCGGTCAGCTTTCCTTTTTCATACATCTTTTGTAATTCTTCTACAGGGAACCCGTGGTTTAAATTGACATAGTGAAGGCTGAAATCAAAGTCATAATCAACCTTCTTTTCCAGATCATCAAACCATTGATATTTTTTCTCATCTGTGTAAGAACCGTCTACAAAAAGACCCCATTGAATGTCGTCAGAGGTTCTGATTTTTTTATAAAGCTTAGTGGTTTCTTCATTCCAGCTTTCAGGGATAACAGGGGTATATTCTCCATGAAATACATTACCACCCTGAATGGGAATCTCTTCAAAGGAGGAAATGGCTTCTTCTACAATAGGGGTTAACTCCTCGTGACTTTCTCCTTTGAACATCATGCGGAAAAATGCCTGCTTTCCTGTCATGGATTCTACAAAAAAGTAGGTATATGCGTTTTGTTTCACAAGGGAACCTTCTGCAGGAGTACGGGTGAGGGAAATGACTTGTGCTCTGGCACCGTTTTCCATTTGAAAGGTTTCGTTTTTCTTAATGGTAATGTTGTTTTCTGTAATAAAGGTTTCATTAAGATAATAGTTATTCAGATAATTGTCAATAAAATAAAATACATCCTCATAGGGTGCCCATTCACGGGTTACGATAACGGTTGTTGTATCGTTATATGCTTTGATTTGCTCCGGTGCGATGGAACGGTCAAAGCTCATGGATTCAGGCAAAGCCACACTATAGCCTTTTGGATGATCCACCAACACCTTATGATGGTCTGCTGTTGTAATGATTTCTTCCTGGATTTCCGGTTCTGTTTTTGTGATGGCATGATACTTTTGTTCTATTTTATGATTTAACCGTTCCATGAAATAAGCAGGATCGGAAAAAAAGCCTTTGCTTCCTGCCAAAGCTAGCATGGCAATTAAAACAATTCCAATAACGATC
>JAZQHN010000132.1:0-5067 GCA_045540615.1 Clostridia bacterium | reverse complement strand
TTTTTTATCGTTTAATCATTCTCAATGCAGGCACAACCTCATGAAGCACTTTGACACATTCCTTTGCCTGTTCTACCGTATTTTCTCCCGAAAAACTGAATCGGATGGCGCTGTCAATTCCCTCACGGGACACACCCATTGCGGTTAACACATGGCTGGGACTTGGCTTATGAGAGGCACAAGCCGAACCGCTGGATACAAAAATTCCCTTATCTTCCAAAAAATGAAGAAGAGTTTCGGAACGAACGCCCAAAAAAGAAAGATTTAAAATATGAGAACAGCCGTCCTCAGGGCTGTTTTCTACCACATCAGGCAGGATCATAGCTCCTTTTTTCAGGGCATCCTTTACCTGTTTCATTTGTATTACGCGAGCTTCTTTTTCTGACAGCATCTTTTTCACCGCAACACCAAAGCCTGCAACGGCAGGGGTATTTTCTGTTCCTGAACGGATGCCCCGTTCCTGACCTCCGCCGAATACGTGATTGGCAACCCTTACCCCTTTTCGCAAATAGAATGCTCCGATTCCTTTGGGACCGTGAATTTTATGAGCGCTGAAAAAGGCACCGTCACACCATGAGGCTTGAAACTCCTCTTTACAATATCCTTGGACACAATCCACCAAAAAGAGGGTATCCGGATTTTTTCTGCGGATGATCGTTCCCATTTCTTTGATGGGCAACACTGAACCCACTTCGTTATTCACAAGCATGGCGGTAACAAGCACCGTATCTTCCCGAATGGCATCTGAAAGCTCCGTAAGAACAATTTGTCCTTTGGAATCCACATTTAAGTAAGTCACCTCATAGCCTTGTTTTTCCAATGCTTCATAGGAACGAAGAACACAAGGATGCTCCATTTTTGTGGTAATGATATGCCGTCCCCGCTTGGCACCTGTGATACCGAAAATTCCCATATTGGCGCTTTCCGTTCCTCCTGAGGTAAAGAAAATTTCCTCCGGCTTTGCCCCGATGGAGGAGGCAATAATTTTTCTTGCTTCGGTGAGTATTTTTTCGGCTCTGCTTCCTCGGGTATGAAGGGAAGAGGGATTGCCGTAATTTTCATAAGCTTCTTTTGCCATACGTTCGCACACTTCTGAAAAAGGACGGGTGGTGGCACTGTTATCAAAATAAATTTCCATAGTAACTCCTTTAATGAATCGCAAATTTTTTTGCATGAATTGTTGACTATCTTTGCATCTGCAAGCCGCCTTGAGCGGAGATTGGGAGGCTGTGGGGGTGAAGGGGGATGACACCATCCCTCCCTTTAATAAAACCATTCTTTTTCCAAGGGGTTTCTACAGCAAAACCCCTTAGAAATCCCCTGCCGCGCCTGGGTTTACGGCTCGGACATCTGTAATTGCTCTCTCGGGACTTCTGTTACCGCCGCTTCAGAGTCGCAAACCCTTTGCTCCGCCTCGCTAAAGGTCAGTGACCGCAAAGGAAACTGATTTCACTGACCCTTGCGGTACATCCGTCCTTCTCTCGCAAACAGCTGTCAGTCGCCTCCAACATGGCGTCTGGCGGCAAAGCCGCCTTTTTGCCGACGTATCGAAGCAATTGGTCGGATGTCAATAAAGGGCTGAGACGATTTTCATTATTCATTGCAAGATGCAAATCATCTGTTTTTCATGGTTTTTTGAATCAGGTAATCCGTATAAATCTCCGCACCTTTCAAATTCAGATGCTGATTATCCGACACCTTATCCTCAATAAAGGTATCACGGGACAGTCCCAAATTCTGATATTCCTGCTGTGACAGAACAAGCACGCCTCCCGTCACCTCATTAATTTCCTTTAAAAAGGAACCAAAATTGATTTTTTGAACAAATTCATCCAACCAGGGAATGAGAATGAATTGCACTCTGACTCCTCTTTTTTCTCCCAAAGCAATGATATTCCGAATGGCTTTTTTATCCTGTTCCCGAAGGGAAATGGGAGTATGATCCTGTTCCCAATTTACAATTCCCTGATATTGCTCCTCGCTCATCACCGAATCGATGCCTGAAAAACCAAATTCAAATAAGCCTTTTGGATTTCCTGTTATCAAAGTATTCCAGTTGGTTTCCAGATTTTCAAAATCCTTCCAGTTGCTATGTTCTCTGATGAGGGGGAACAAGCCGTCAATCAGACGTGTTCCGGGAAAGCCTTCCCGAACCAGCTTTGCCTTGGTAAGAGAAAGACGCATACAGTCTAAATTTGTGTAGTTGGTTTCGGTAAATTCCTTGTAAGCACCGTATAAATCCACGTATACAATGTCAGGTTTCTGATATTTTAAAACCTCTTCCATATCATAATAGCTCTCTGTCAGGGTTTGCATTCCTGAGCTTACCAGCACCGCATTTTTCCCTGTTTTTTCCTGAATTTGCATGGGATTAATACCGCAATACACATGGGAGCTTCCCAAAAACAGATAGGAAACGGTATTTTTATTGTCATAAATATACTGCCAAACATCTCCCTGACGTCCGTCCCGAAAGGGAATCAGCATACTGAAAAGCTGAAATAACAGAACAAACAATATGCCAAAGCAAATCAGAGAAAGGCAGGCGTTTCGCCTCTTTTTCATAGCTCCTCCTAAAACTGAAAATAGATAAACTGGGTGACCACATTGGCACCGTACACACCAAAAATAATACAAACAAATATCAACAATAACAAGACAAGCCAGTACAAGGGTGCCACCCATTTCACAGAGGAAAGCAATACCCTCTCTCCTCTGATTTCAAAGACAAACAGTAACAGTATGCTTATCAGTGCCACAATCAACTCCGCACCCGTCAAACCGCAGGCATAAAGCTGACTTTCCCCGTTTGTCAGTAAGGCTCCCAAATCAGAATAGCTTGTTAAATTGTGAAATACAGTCAACGCATCCTGCATATTTTGTGCACGGAACAACACCCACGCCAAGCACACAAAAACAAAGGTTGCAAGCCATCCCAACCCCTTTAATAAAGGAGAACGGCTCTGTTTCTTTCTGCCAAAGAGCAACCGATGACCGGCTACTGCCACACCGTGGCAAAAGCCCCACAACAGATAGGTCATTCCTGCTCCGTGCCACACACCGCTTGCGGTAAAGGTCACCAAAATATTCCAAAAATATCGGAGTTTGGAAACCCGATTCCCGCCCAGAGGAATATAGATATAATCCCGAAGCCAAGTGGACAGGGAAATGTGCCATTTGTCCCAAAATTCCTTAATGGAGGTAGCTGTGTAGGGGCGGTCAAAATTGGTCATCAGCCGAAAGCCCATCATACGGGCAAGTCCGATGGCAATATCACAATAGCCTGAAAAATCACAATAGATTTGAACCGCAAAAAAGAGGGTGGCAAGGAGGGTCACCCATCCGCCAAACTCATCAGGTGCCGAATACACACTGTCTACAAAAATGGCAAGACGGTCTGCTACTACCACCTTTTTAAAGTAGCCCCACAACACCCGTACCATATTACAACGGAAGGTTGCCAAATGAAAGGAATGCTTTTTCTTTAGCTGAGGCAGTAAATTTTGTGCCCGTTCAATGGGACCTGCCACCAGCTGGGGAAAAAAGCTGACATACAGGGCAAAATAAATGAAGTTTTTTTCATGCTTCATGGTTCCCCGATACACATCAATTAAGTACCCTGTCAGCTGAAAGGTAAAAAAGGAAATTCCCACAGGGAGAATCCAGCCAAGGTGTAAGGGGGTTACGCGAATCCCCAAAAACCCCAATAAATCTGCTGAAAGCTGAACAGTATAATCAAAATATTTAAACAAAAACAAGGACCCGAAAGTCAACAGCAATCCTGTTACAAGATACGCCTTTTTCCAAGACCTCCGCGAGGTTTTCTCTATCCGTCCGGATAACACAAAAATCAGTGCCGTAAAGCCGATTAAAAGACCTAAATACGCCACATTCCAACTCATATAAAAATACCAGCTTGCCGCCAGTAAAAAGAGAGGCCGCCCCTTTTGGGGCAACAAAAAGTACACCGGAATCACCAGTGCAATAAAGATTAAAAAAGTTACCGAATTAAATAACATATTGTTCTCCGTTTTTGAGATACATCATTACTTTATTTTATTATATCATCATTCTTTTATTCTGTCAATTATAAGAGGGTGTAAAAATAAACTTTTACACCCTCTTTCTCTATTTTGGTTTGACGACTATCAAAGCTTGTTTTTTCAATAACGCCTTGTCACGGAAACCAACTTATGCTCATGCTTTTCCCTCCTTTCTCCATGACTTGACAGCACAGAGCAACAAAAAAGTGCATCGCACAAAGCAATGCACAAAAAAACGGTACACTCTGCGCCGCCAAGCCAATGTTTCATATTACATAATAGAGTATGAAAAACAGAGCATACATTTTTTACAAAGTATACCACTATTATGTAATATTATTCAATTGACTTGGCAACTTTATTATAGCATATTACAAAACAGAATGCAAGAATTTTTATAAAAATTTAAAAACGACTAACTGAGGGGTTGTATCCCACTAAAAAAGAGACGGTACAAACCGCCTCTTTGACTTTTAATTAGGATATGAGATCACAAGTATCGTTGGAGAATGCCACCGGATCTTCAATGGGCATTCCTTCCATGAGCAATGCACAGTTGTAAAGTACATTGGTGTATTTTGTAAGCTTATCCTTATCCTCTGTAAGCATTGCCTGTAAAGATGCAAACATGGGATGATTGATGTTTAATTCAAGCACTCTTTGTGCCTTTACCTTTTGGTCGTTGGGCATTGCATTGAGTACTTTTTCCATTTCCAGAGAAATTTCTCCTGTGCTGGACAGGCAAACAGGGTGAGATTTGAGTCTGGTGGTTCCCTTTACCTCTGCCACCTGATCCCCTAAGGCTTCCTTCATAAATGCAAACAAATCTTTATCTTCTTCTCTGGTTTCTTCCTTTTGTTCGGAAGCGCTGTCGGATACGGATTTAAATTCCTTATCTGCAAATTTGCCCAAAATCTTAATGGCAAATTCGTCTACATCCTCGGTAAAGTATAAAATTTCATAGCCTTCTTCGGATACTGCTTCCACCTGAGGCAGTTTTGCAATTTTTTCCTTGGTTTCACCG
>JAZQHN010000131.1:0-2488 GCA_045540615.1 Clostridia bacterium | reverse complement strand
GACGTACCATCGTACGCCTTCGGGTAACCCAACAAAGCCCTTGAAATGTGCTTTGCTGGCTCAGTTTGTCCAATCTGTGCTATTTTCCGTCCACCCCAAAGGAGCCGTAGCAAATGAAATTCATTTTGCTACAGCTCCTTTTTCATTTTTACAGTTCACTAATAAAAAGAACAATTTATGCATCATGATTTTCATAGTTATGCTTTTTTCGTAGTTATGATGCTTTTTTCTTGACAAATACCCTTCTTCGTGATATAATGTTTTAGACTTGTGATTTGAGGTGTACAGGATGATTATTGATTTTCATACTCATTGTTTTCCGGACAAATTGGCGTCTAAGGCAATTCCAAAGTTAAGTTATGATGCCGGAGGCTTGCATGCATTTACCGATGGAACAGCAGCTGGCTTGAAAGCAAGCATGGAAAGAGAACATGTGGGAATCAGTGTTGTAATGCATATTGCTACAAATCCTCATCAGCAAAAAGCAGTAAACGACTTTGCCGTATCTCTTAATTCTGATTGTTTGATTTCTTTCGGGTCGGTTCATCCTGATGCAGAAGATGTATTTGATGAATTGGAACGGATTTGTGCTTTAGGATTAAAAGGGGTAAAGTTTCATCCGGAATATCAAAATTTTCATGTAAATGATCCGAAAATGAAACCAATTTATAAAAAGATATCCCAGTTGGGCTTGATTACTTTGTTTCATGCAGGTTTTGATTATGGCTTTATGCCGCCTTACCACTGTATGCCGGATGCAATGGCAAACGCATTATTTTGGTTTGATTCTCCGGTAATCGCTGCTCATTGGGGCGGTTGTAATTGCGGTCTTGAGGTGTTAAAGCATTTATGCGGATTACCTATTTATTTTGATACATCATTTGGTTATGGCAATATGCCCAAAGGGATTGCTCAAGAAATCATCAGTCATCACGGTGTGGACAAGTTGTTGTTTGGATCAGACAGTCCGTGGCATAGTCCCGGTCAGGAACGATTGCTTTTGGATAGTCTGGAGCTATCTGAACAAGAACGAAAAAAAATTGAATTTGAAAATGCCGCAAAATTATTACAGGTATAAGACGCCAATGCGTTTTATATAAAAATTTTCCAATATGGAGGTATAAAAAGATGAAGAAAATGTTGAGTCTTTTGCTGGTACTCTGCCTGGCAGTATCCTGCTTTGCAGCTGTAGTCAGTGCAAGCGAAGAGGAAGAAGCCTATGTTGTGGTAATGTTGGACGATGAAGAAGTAGTATGCGATGCAGAACCCTTTATCGAAAATGACAGAACCATGGTAGGTCTGCGTGGTATCTTTGAACAGATGGGCGCAGAAGTAATCTGGAACGAAGAAGAACAGTCTGTTGTAATTGCAGGTGAATCCAGAGAAGTAAAGCTGTTCATTGGTGACAAAAATGTAACTGTAAAGAACGGTGAAGAAAGCAAAAACTATGAAATGGACGTTGTTCCTGTAGTAAAGAAGGATCGTACTTATGTACCTCTGCGTTTTGTTGCAGAAACCTTTGATTGCGTTGTAGACTATTACGTAAGCGGTGATGGTACTGAAGTTGCTGTTATCTACACCCCCGAATATAATTACACCAATTTAGTAGATCTTTTTGAAAAGATTTATGATGTAACTCCTGTTGTAGATGAAAAATTGCCTGTAGAAGAAAACACCTTCTATTATGAATTGGATGACAAATTGTTCCTGCCCATGGGAAAAGACCATTTGATTGCTTATCAGAAGGAAGTTGTTAAGAATTTCTTCTGTACCTACGCTTATGATGATGTTACCGGTTGGTTTGGTGACGGTGGTTGGACAAACAACGAATACACCCTGACCAAGTACAACGAAATCATTGATATTTCCGTTGTTACTGACCCCAGAGTAGAAAATAGCAATGAAGAAGCTCATTTTGTTGTAGTAGATAAGAAATTGGATATCGTTGGAGATCCTATTGTTAAGGTAGTTTATACTCCTTCTAAAAACACCGTTTCTGCGATTGCTCCCGAAGAAGAAACAAAAGAGGAAGTAACAGAAGAAGATAACACTGTACAGGGTGGTTCTCCTTCCAGTAATGCAACCAAAGAAGATGCGTCCGATGATACTGAAAAAACAGAAGATATCGAAAAAGACGAAACTGTAACAGAAGATACTGAAAAGGTAGAAGATACTGAAACTCCTGTTGAAGAAGAAAAAGAGGAAACAGTAACAGATAACGAAGAAACAACAGAAGAAAATGCTCCGGAAAATGACGACAATGTTGGTTCTGAAGTAGTGGATGAAGAAGTTGCTCCTGAAATCAAATTGGAAGAAAATGAAACTCCCATTGCTTAAATACTGTTAAATTGAAACTGCAAAAAGACCGAACAATAATTTTGTTCGGTCTTTTTCAGCGTGTCGATAAACTTATCGACACGCTGGCAGACGAGGAAAAAGGAAGGGATATTTTTAGAACTTCAATTCGTCGGCGTACGAGGGTACGGTA
>JAZQHN010000130.1:0-7016 GCA_045540615.1 Clostridia bacterium | reverse complement strand
CGCATAATTACCACGTTTGCCGCAATAAACAGTTCCCCGAACTGATTGGTGAGCGATTGCACCACAATCATGGCAGAGGAAAAAATTGCTTGGGTTAGCCCGGAAGGAAGTCCTAACCGAATCAAAGTAACAACAAAGGATTTTTTCGGTTTTAAATATCGAAAACCAAAATCAAAATATTCCTTCATTCTGGATAATTTAAACAAGCAAAAAACAGAAGAAACCAACTGAGCAATGACCGTTGCCAAAGCAACACCGCCAACTCCCATATTCAGGCTTGCTACAAAATACACATCCAGCACAATGTTAATCACTGTTGCCAGCAATAAATACACCAAAGCAGAAAAAGAATCTCCAAGTCCTCGGATGATACCGCTTAAAATATTATAATACGCCATTCCTGCAATTCCCACCAGAGAAATGGTTAAATAATCCACACAGCCATCTAAAATAGAATCGGGCGTATTTAACAGGATCAGCACCGGTCTAATCAAAGGTGTTGCAACAAAAATCAAAATCAGACAGGCAATGGCAGTAACAGTAATGCTGTTTCCAACCGTATAAGATAATCCTTCTCTGTTTTTTGCTCCGAAATACTGGGAAACCATAATGGTTGCACCGGCAGAAATACCGATAAACAATACGAGAAGCATATTTAGGATAGGAAGGGTGCTTCCTACAGATGCCAAAGCATTGTCTCCTATGTATTTTCCTACTACAATACTGTCAACTGTACTGTAAAGCTGCTGGGCAATATTTCCAATCAGCATAGGTAAAGTGAAAAGCAAGATGCTTTTCCACGGTTTTCCTACCGTCATATCAGTAGGGGCAAATAATTGTTTTAACATGTATCATCAACCTTTCGCAAAATTACACCAAAATATAGTATATCACAAAATGTTTCTTTTTTCAATCCCCAATAAAAAATAAACTCCCCAAAAAGGAGAGTAAAATTTACAAATTTTTAGTAATTTCTTTTGCAACCTTAGCATAAAGCCGCGATACCTCTTCAAATAAAGCATCAGGAAGCTTTGAAGAAGCATGATATTCCAGAGAAAACACGCCCTCAAATTGAATTTCCTTTAATGCTTGGGCAACATCCTGCCAATCAATAATGCCGTTAAAGGGCATTTGATGCAAATCAAAGCCCCATTTGTTATCATGGATATGTAATGCCTTAATTTCATTCCCCAACTTTCGGATTTCTTCCCCGGGAGTCAATTCATCCCTGAATACCGACACATGCCCTGAATCCAAGCAAATTTTAAAATGGTCGTCATTGATGGTTTTGACAAACCGTAGTGTATCCGCCGTTTTAGAAATCGAAAAATTCAAAAAAGGCATATTTTCCAGGCAAATGGTTACATCATATTCCTTTGCAGTTTGTAAAAGCTCACTCATAAAAGAAAGGTTACTATCCCATGTTTTAGAAGCATTTTCCGTATTTGCATCCTCTGTCCCAAAGGGCATAATGGGATGAATCACCCAGTTTTTGCAACCCATAAAAGCGGTAAACCGAATGGAACGTTTCATTTTTTCCATTCGCTCAGCTCTGTCCTCTTTGGTTGAATCCTGAATAGGAACACGCCAGGGACCATGCACCTGACAAATTTCGATTCCTGCATCTTTTGCAAGCTGAATTTCATGCTTTAATGCGGTTTCCGCTTCGGTTTCGGATAAGGGATACAATCCTACTGTGGTAGTAGCTAAGTTATAGTCCAAACAATCATAACCGTGTTCTTTTAATTTTTCATACTTTTTTTCACCAAAACGACCATAGCCGTTTCCCATCATAGTATCGCTAATTCCAATTTTCATAATCGTATTTCTCCTTTTTAATGTTGCAACTGCAACAATTCCTGATACTCAAATTCGGGATGAAAGGTCAGATTCAATGCAGATGCCAAAATTTTGGAAAGAGCCGTAATGGCTGAATCTGCATCCTTGGGAGCCACAATCAAATTTTCTTTATGAAGCACCTCGCGAAACGCATCATAAGGATGTTCCAAAAGGGAGGTCAGTTTTTTCACTTCCTCCTTATGAGAGGACTGTGTATACAATGCCTGCAATAACAGTTCTACCGCGTCTCCCGCAATGGTTGCCGCATCCACTACTGTAGGAACACCAAGCCCGATGACCGGCACACCCATGCTTTTCTTTGTCAATGCAAATCGGTGGTTTCCCACCCCTGCACCGGGACTGATTCCCGTATCAGAAAGCTGAACGGTAGTATTCACACGGCTGGTTTTACGTGAAGCTAAAGCATCAATGGCAATGATGCAATCAGGCTTTAAGGAATCTGCAATTCCTTTAATAATTTCCCCTGTTTCAATCCCTGTAAGTCCCAGCACACCGGGAGATAACGCACAAACGGAAATCCCTTTCTGTTCCCGTGGTAAAAACTCCTTCAGATGACGGGTAACAAACAGCTTAGATGCCGTTTTGGGTCCCAAAGCATCAGGCGTAATATTCCAGTTCCCCAGTCCCGCCACAAGAACACAATCGCAATCTGCGGGTAACAGCTGGTTCAATTCACGGGACAATGCTTTACTGACCCTTTCACTTCTGTCAGGATTGGGAGAAATCAAATCAGAGCATTCCAATGTAATATAATTCCCAACAGGCTTTCCTAACAGTTGTTCTCCTTTTTCTGTTTCAATCCTCACTCTTGTTACAAGAATCCCATCCTGTTCGCAGGTATGAATACATACCCCGTCAGGTTCTTCGTTTTTATTTTGTTCACAATAAAATTCTCTGGCTTCCATTGCCAAATCAGTTCGAATCTGTCGCATCACAACCACCTCAAGGGTAGTATGTGTCATTCAATCAGGAAATATCCGCCCATTCTCCCCCGACCATTACCTTGTGAATATTTCTGGAGGAATCAGTTACAATCAGGTCAGCATCCTTACCTACTGCAAGTGCTCCCTTTTTTGTTGCTCCAATCATGGTTGCGGGAGTAAGGCTTGCCATCTTGACCGCCTCTTCAAAAGGAATCCCGTTATTTTCCAGAAAGCAAACACAATCCCACAAATTGGTGGTACTGCCTGCTAAATTTCCGGCTTCAATTCTCGCTTCACCCTTGTTAACATACACCTTCTGACCACCAAGCTCATATTCTCCGTCAGGAAGTCCCGCTGCACTCATAGCATCGGAAATCAACACCATTTTATCTGAACCCTTCACTTGATAAATCAAACGAAGCATGCCGGGATGTATGTGAATTCCGTCTGCAATGACCTGGGTAAAAAATCCCTCTTGTTCCATTCCTGCACCAAGAAGTCCCGGTTCACGGTGGTGAAGAGGTCTCATGGCATTACATAAATGCGTCACACTTTTTGCTCCTGCCTCTAATGCCATACATGCCGTTTGATAATCACATTCGCTGTGCCCCAACGCTACGGTAAAATGTTTAGATGCTTTTTTGATATACTCCATAGAGCCTTCCAATTCAGGAGCAACTGTCAGCAGCTTCACCCGGGAGTAATCCTGAAAATCTTCCCAATCAGGTGCTTTTATGTACTTCTCGTTCTGAGCACCCTTATATTTTTCATTCACATAGGGTCCCTCTAAATGAAACCCTAAAATCTGAGCTCCGGTCACCTTTTTATCAGAATCCATTACTTTTTGGATTTCATCTAAAGGCATGGTCATGGTAGTGGGTAAAAAAGAGGTAACCCCGTGACGCACCAAAAACTTAGAAATCGGTTCTAAATTTCCACTCATGGTATCCGTTCCGTTTGCTCCGTGAATATGGGTATCCACAAGTCCCGGTAACAGCAACATTCCCGTCACATCAATTCCGTCCTTCTGTTTTGGAGTGGGGTCGGAAATAGCTTTAATACGTCCTTCTTCAATCAAAAGATCCTTTTGTTCCCATTGAAACTGTTCATTTAAAATTGTTCCGCCTTGTAATAACATTTCTAAACACCTCACAATAAAGTTTCATCCATCATATTCTGAACTGCTTTCATTAAGCCGATTTTTCCGCTTTCATAAGTCATTCCGCCCTGTAAATA
This sequence comes from Clostridia bacterium, assembly GCA_045540615.1. Taxonomy (GTDB): domain Bacteria; phylum Bacillota; class Clostridia; order HGM11514; family HGM11514; genus SIG438. The sequence continues at coordinate 2,997 of JAZQHN010000130.1, read as the reverse complement.
GGCAACATAAGGTTCTTTGATGGGTGCATCGGCACTTAACTCGCTGGTTGCTCCTTGCACAAAGGTTCCTGCTGCCATAATGACCTGATGCTGATATCCGGGCATATCCCAAGGTTGTGGTGCCGCATAGGAATCCACAGGAGACCCTTTTTGAATGCCCTGACAAAAGCTAATCAGCTTCTTTTCATCCTCAAACCGAATGGCTTGAATGATACAATAACGCGAATCAAGACTTCCCGGATGAACCTGAAATCCCAATTGTTCAAATACAGCACCGCACAATGCTGCCACTTTCAGATTTTGTGCAACGGTATGGGGTGCTAAAAAGAGTCCCTGATACAAGCTTCTGTTGTTTCCTAAGGTTGCTCCCTCATGACGACCGATTCCGGGAGCCGTCAAACGAAAGGACGCCAATTCTACCAAATCCCTCTTTCCTGCCACATAAGCACCGCTTGGTGCGAGACCGCCTCCCGGGTTTTTAATGAGAGACCCCGCAATAAGATCTGCACCGTATTCCAGAGGTTCTTTGTCCTCCACAAATTCTCCGTAGCAATTATCCACCGCACAAATACAGTTTGGATATTCTTGTTTGATTGCACGGCACAATTCTCCGATTTCCTGGTTACTGAGAGAATCTCTCCAGCCATATCCCTTTGATTTTTGAAGCCAGACCACCTTTACCCGTTCATCCATTAAGGACAACACCGCTTTTTGATCCAGCTTTCCTTCTTTCGTCAGTTCCGCCTGACGATATTCCACCCCAAACTCCTTCAAAGACCCTCTTTGGTCACCGCTAATGCCGATGACCTCCTCCAAGGTATCATAAGGTTTTCCTGCCGCAGAAAGTAAAACATCTCCCGGACGCAACAGTCCGTACAAGCAAAGTGCCAAAGCATGAGTTCCGGATACAATGCTATGCCGTACCAATGCATCCTCACCGCCCATGACCTGTGCAAAGATACCATCCAAGGTCTCCCGCCCCATGTCATCATAGCCATAGCCGGTAGAGGAACCGAAATGGGAATCACTTACATGATGATCCCAAAAGGCTTTTAATACCTTTGCCGTATTTTTTTCTGCCGTTTGTTCAATTTCAAAAAAACGCTGTTTCAAAGAACCTTCCGCTTCTTCAAATAACGAAACCACCTGAGGGGAAATCCCTAAATTACGATATTCCATTTACGTTCACCTTTCTATGTAAAGTGGGGTGCTTTCACACCCCACAATTTGATTGAAAAACAGAATTCATATTCCCGGCAAAAAAGAAGAAATAATAAAGGATACTAAGAACAACAAACATTCCTGTATTCATTTACTTTTTCTTTTTTGCAATCCGAATCTTTCACTGTTTTTATCTCGCTCGATATTCGTCCAGCATCTCTACTACATCTGAGGTATAGTACACCGACATACGAGAGAAAAAGGAATAATTCCAAATGCTGCTGTAATCCATCTGATATGACACAAGCAACTGAACATCAGCACCAGCATTCTTCAACGTTTCAAAGGTCAAGCTATTAAATTCTCCGCCTACATAAGCAACCATATTATATTTTCTCGACCCCAATTCACGGTCAATCTCCTGTTGGGACAACATATATTCTTCACGCAGCTGTTCCAGACTGATTGAGGTAAAATCATGGTGGGTGTATCCGTGACTGTAAACGGTAACCAATCCCGATTGTTCCATCTCTCTTGCCTGGTCCCAAGAAAAATGCGGGAAGCCGTTGACCGAAGAGGAACCGACCAAATCGTTGTTGATAAAAATATCCGCCTTAATCCCATATTTTTTCAAAACAGGGTAAGCCAAAGTATAATTGCTTTCATAACCGTCATCAAAAGTAATGACCACACATTTATCAGGCAATGCAATTCCCTTTAATAAATAGTCATACATTTCTTCTAATGAAATAGGATGATAGCCTGCCTCCAAAATCCGTTTCATATCACTGTCAAATTTTTTCACCGAGGTTGTGGTTTCATAATCTGACGGAATCTGCTCTGTCAAATGATGATACAGTAAAATCGGGCATTTTTGAGGTGTATTCGACTCATTGATTGCCCGATTATTTGCCCCTGTCAGTAACAATATTCCGAGCATCAAACAAAGTGTCATACAAATTCTTTTTTTGAGCATAGTGCACCTCCGCTCATTGTTCAAAAAGACCTCGCTGTTATCTTATCCTTTATCCAAAATAGTATAACAGGAAATTTTTCTTAAATTGAATTGCCTTTACAATGCACTTTAGTTCAATTCATGAGCCGTAAAGCTCAATTCATGAAATCGTAGATTTCAATTCATGCCGAAGGCAATTCATTGAGTTTGCTTCACAAACTCATTATATCATAATTTTCGACAAAAATCAAGCAAAACATCACATTTCCTCAAGAGGTTTCTTTTGACAAATTCATTTTTTTATGCTATAATAAAACAAGAAAGAAAAACCCGGAGGGAATAAAATGAAAATTAAGGAATCGGCTGAAAATTATCTGGAAAGCATTCTGATACTCCAACGAAAAAACGGAAATGTACGAAGTGTGGATATTGCCCACGAGCTATCCTTCACCAAGCCAAGTGTTTCAATCGCCATGAAAGCACTCAGAGAGGAAGGCTATGTAGAGGTTGACGAAACGGGAAATATTACCTTAACCGAAAAAGGACTGTCCATTGCTGAAAATATGTACGAGCGTCATCAGGTATTGGCACGGGCATTGATTGCCATTGGAGTTGATGAGGAAACCGCTTATGAAGATAGTTGTAAAATCGAGCATCATATCAGTCAACAAAGCTTTAATAAAATCAAAGAATATTTTTCCAAATAAAGAAAAGGAACACCTTCAAAACCGAGGTGTTCCCTTTTTATTATTGTTCCTGAACGGGTTTATCTTCACCTAAAATCACTTTCAAAGTAATCGTTTCGCCGTTTCGGTTCACTTCAAATTCCAATTCGTCCCCTACTTTATGCTGGTCGCGGATTTCGTTGATTTCTTCAATGG
>JAZQHN010000129.1:0-1926 GCA_045540615.1 Clostridia bacterium | reverse complement strand
AATCCTTCCCGCTCAAGGTTGCCTTTGCAGGAATTTCCATGACAAAATCAGTTGCATTTACTGTAATTGCAGGTAATTTTTCTGCATCTGCACCCGACAATTTTGCTTCTGTATCATCAGAAATATCAAAGGTAGAGATCGGGGCATTGGTATTGAGTGCTACCGTACCGTTTTGGGTAAACTGCTTGGTGTTATTCACCTTTGCTTTTGCAGCTTTGATTGCTTCTGTTAAAGTGAAATCTGCTTTTTCTACTGCCTGTGATGCTGCAAATTCGTCTTCATATACCTTCTGACCGTCTGCAATTACTGTTTCCAGATCTGCTTTTACTTCTGCGGTATATTCATTGTAATCGGTTCCGATTACCATATCGTCAGCAAATTCTTCCGCTTTCTTCAAGGTTGCTTTCAGAGCAGATTTATCAACCTCTAAGCTTCCAATGGTTACTTCTGTATTATGACCAATCACGCCAAAATAACCCTCTTTTGACACAAAACTGGGAATGGATTTTATTACGTTAAACAATTCTTCTCCATTCACGGTCATTACAACTCTGACATCAGTAGCATTGACATCGTACATTCCCAATGTCACATCATAAGTTTCACCGTTTTTGAAGTAATCACCATGTTTTATAATCATGGTGCCTTCTTCCTCGTTACATTCCGTTTTTCCGTCGCGGAACTGCAATTCTACTACATCTTCTTTGATACAAATCAAAACACCGGTTGTTTGCCACGGATAAACAAGGGCATCATCTTGTGCAAGATAAATTCCACCCCAGGAATCGTTTGTTGTCTGTTTGTATTGGAAGGAAAATACCGTATTCGTGAATTTCTTTCCGACATAGGTTGCAAATTCAGTCAAACTTTCAGCTGTGATGGATAAAGTACCATCAGCAAAAACAGGGGCTGCAGCATATTCTTCCCAATTTTCTTCTTCGGAAATTAAAGGATTCACAACTACATAATTTGCATTTTCAGCTACATTCTGATTGTTGATAAATCTTCTGTAAGATGTTTCAAAGCTTTCCGTCATCTGATCAACCATATACTGGGTAACATCAGTCCGATCCAGAATCGTCTGAGCGTTTTTAATAGCTTCTGATAACAAATCCACTTCGCTTTGCAACCATTGACCTTCTTCTTCGCCAACTGTTGCCTTTGATAATGCTTCTTTTGCTTCGTTCACCAGATTGAACAATGCTTCTTTCTCTACACTACCGGAAATATCAACAAAAACAGGGTCTGACCATACCGTTGCACCGGCAATTCCGTTGCTATCCACAGGAGTTACTTTGGCTCTTAACCATTTTCCTTCGCATTCTGCAGTAACGGTAAAGCCATTTGTAGTAGTATGATCCGTCATCTTTTTCCAATTCAGATAGAATTTTTCATCAGCGGAATCTGCAAGATAGAAGTTGACAGAAGTTGCAGCTTCTTTATCACCGTCTGCATCTTTGAACTGATAAATTGCCTCGATATCACGACCGACTTTAGGAAGCTCAGAGAAGCGAATATCCGATACAGCAGGTCTGTTTCCGCCCGGCAACAATTCTTTTCCGTCATAAGAGAAGGCTTTGGGACCAATATCAGACTGATCAATATTTTTGAAATCAACTTGAGACAGTACCTCGTCCTTCAAACGGTAATCCCCGTTTTCATAATCAACAAATAAATCTCTGTTATCCGTTGTCTTATCTTTTAACATAATACTGTTTGTTTTAAAGCCCACAATTTCATCTTCGTATTCTGCACGACTCAGGATATACCAAGAATTGTTCCACTGAGGCCATCCGCTGATTCCGCGGGGAACATTGTCTGTATAAACCAATACATTCTTTGAAAGTTCATTGGGTACATAATAGCCTTTTCCTTCATAATAAGCTTTTACCCAAGGCCAGTTCTTTTGATATGCCTCATTGTCCC
>JAZQHN010000128.1:0-3580 GCA_045540615.1 Clostridia bacterium | reverse complement strand
GTCCTGAGCCAGGATCAAACTCTCAATAAAAATATTGAGTGAAACGATTTTCAACCGTTTCATAAATTCTTGCTCATTCTTAACCTGTACGTTGTTTGTTACTGGTTAATTTCTTTTTTTGTGCAATCTCTTGCACGGAATTAACGTGAACTAATTGTCATTATGCTGTTTAGTTTTCAATGTCCGCTTGCTCGCCTCTTTCCGAGACAGCTTAATTATTATATCACACATTCTGAAGCTTGTCAATACTTTTTTAAAACTTTTTTTAAAAAATTATTAATGAGTAATTCAATAAAAAACAAACGAAACTCAGAACGTGTTAATTATTATAGCACACCAAGTTTCGTTTGTCAAGAACTTTTTTAAACTTTTTTTATTTTTTTACGGATTGAGAATTTCCACATCTGTCAAGCATCCTTCTTCACTTTGAACCGGAGCTTCCGGTACCGGTTCCGGATTCACAACAACTGTTTCCTGAATAGGTTCGGTATAGCTTGGTTCTTCGTACACAACCTGAGGCTGTTCATACACTACCTCTTCTTGTACCGCTTGTTCCATCGCTTCTCTTTGTGCCTTTGCGCCCAATTCCTGTTCCTTGGTAGATACTTCATTCCCTACCAATTTGCTTTTATAGGAAACAAATGCCACTTCCTCTTCATATTTTAATGCCGCTTCTCCATCGATATCTTCAATTCCTAAAGAAGATAATTCTAATTCATTTCCATCTGCTAAAATGATCTTTGCCTGATAAATCAAATTTACAGCTTTTTCTGTTTCACCTTCATTTAAAGAGGTTTCCGGAATATAATAAATTTCCGCAACACTATCCTTGCTCCAAACCGTTCCTTCTGCCATCATGTTGGCAGGATATTCTTCTTGATCAGCTGTTTTTATCATGAACCCAGTAATGTCTTGATCCAAATCGTTTCTCATTAAAAAGCAGAATGCATCTTCCGATTTATTTCCGATGGTCAGATCGGCAACCTTTACTTTCTCTTCCACGTCTTCCTTTACAGGTTCCGGCTGTTCACCGCAAGCAGAACATACAAGCATGACTGCTGCCATCAATAAATAAAATACTTTTTTCATCTTATATTCCTCCTATTTGGTAAATGATTCAGAGCAAATAATGACACTTTGATTGCTGAGCTCTGTCAAAATATTAATTTGAAGCGTTCCTACAGGAACGGTTTCTTCCTTTAAATACAATTGAAATCCGTTTTCAGTCAGATAAAAGGGTTCATAGGTGTTCCGCTTCCCATCCGCACTGATGATTTCCACTAAAATTTTTGATTCCTCATGAATTAGGCTTTTATCAACTGTTCCACCGACAGAAAGATAAGACCCTTCCGTTTTTATCGTCGCCTCTGATTTGGTTTCGGTTTTTAAGGACAATCTGTTTTCTCTTTTAGGAGCAGGCATAATAGGTGCTTCTTCCGCAAAAGAGGACAAACGCCGCTCTACCCGTTCGATTATCACATAATCGGGTCGGTAATACTCCGTCTGAGTCAAATGATATGGAACCAATCGGGAAAAATAACCTTTATTAAATTCCTCTGCCAAAAAGGGCAAGAGACTTTCACCGAAGGAATCACGATACATAAGCAGGGTTTGTTCCTTTTCAGAATTGGTGGTTTCAATCCACTCTGTCATATAATCCGTGGTTTCACATTGGAATTTTCTTTCCTTTTGATAAACGTAATCGTTTTCCGGTTCGGTTGCCTTTGGATAAAGCATTTCTTCCAAATCACCCACATGTATTTTCTTTTCAATACAAGGAACATTCAGATAAGTTTCATGCTTCTTTCCCATGGCCTCCATAAATACTCGGTATGCTAAAACTGCACCCTTGTTATGCCAATGAGAATCTTTTTTAAAATACAAAGGAGTTTTATTTTTTTTGAACAACTCATACAAATCTATATAATTAATTCCGCCCTCTTGGAGTTTTTCAGATAAGACATCAATATTTTTCAATTCACCCTTAGAATAACGGGATGGCATATACTTTCCGTATAAGCTATTTTTATTGGGAGCTATTGTAAGCAAAAAATGGCTTCCTTGCCCTTCGATGTATTCTTGCATCAACTGCAAATTGTGAATCAGACAAAACCAATCCCGTTGTGACAGTAAATTCTTCCCTTGATAGTCGGAAAGAGTACCTCCGTAAAACAGCCATCCATCTTTCCCTATCACAACTTGATCAGTAGCACTTTGCCCAAATATCTTGCTATGCAACAGAGCATTCGCTGTTACCAAATGAGGGCGAAAGGCAAATCGATCTTCAAAATAATTGCCCCAATCAGACAAATAATAGAGATTTGGTTTATTCTCCTCTGTGAAAGCAGAAGGAATTTCAGCCAACGGCGTATTTTCCGTTGTTTCGGTTGTAGCCCAAAAGTTCATACCCGCCAAAGGAACCAATAAAACAACAAAAACAAGAACAATAAAGAAAAGTAAACCTTTTCGATTCATAGCAATTCTCCTAAAAACGGAAATAAATAAAAGGATTATAGGTACCTGCTGATAAACTGAGCAAACACAAAATCAACAACAAAAAGCTATATCCAAAGCTTAAAGTATTCCAAAATCCGTTTGCATGTTTTTTCATCCACTGTGCAATCGGGAAACACCCTGCAAGGGCAAACACCAAGGTAACCAAATACAAGGGTGTTATCTGCGTAAGCAAAGAAGAAAAATCCTTTCCGGTTGAATACCCAAACATGGATCCGATGATTCTCATTCCATCAGATAACGTATCTGCTCGGAACACAACAAAGCCTAAGCAAACTACCAACATGGTGTATATATGCCGTACAAAAACAGGTAATTTTTTAAAGGGAAATACTTGCTCTGCCATAATCCAAAGTCCGTGCCACATTCCCCATATCACAAAGGTCCAGTTAGCACCATGCCAAAGTCCTGTAGCAAAAAAGACAATCAACTTATTGATACAAGTTCTTACCTTTCCCCGTCGGTTTCCTCCTAAAGGGATATATAGATATTCTTTAAACCATGTAGATAAAGAAATATGCCATCTTCTCCAAAATTCCTGAATACTTCCTGAAATATAAGGATATTGAAAATTTTCCAAAAAGTGAAATCCAAACATATGCCCCATACCGATTGCCATATCGGAATACCCGCTGAAATCAAAATAAATCTGAAGCAAATAAGAAATTGCCGCAACCCATGCACCCAAAACCGGCAAGGACGATTGGGCAAACAAACCATCAACCACAATTGCCATAGTATTGGAAATCAACACCTTTTTGGAAAGGCCAAAAATAAACCGTCTCAGTCCGTAAGCAATTTGATTTACCTCTGCCTTTCGGTTGCCAATCTGTTCGCTGATATCATGGTATTTCACAATGGGACCTGCAATTAGTTGCGGGAAAAAGGAGATATACAGCATGACACACAGTAAACTCTTTTCCCCTTTTGCTTCACCACGATATACATCAATCACATAAGACAGTGCTTGAAAGGTAAAAAAAGAAATTCCGATAGGGAGGGCAATCCCTGTCAAAGGAAGTCGCGTCCCCGTCAGGTAATTAACACTTCCGATCAACATATCCAA
>JAZQHN010000127.1:0-9401 GCA_045540615.1 Clostridia bacterium | reverse complement strand
CCTCTGTACTATTGCAGAAGAAATCCTGAGCTCAATGATATTATGCAGCTTCTTTCCTCTGATGCGTTGGGAACACGGTTTGACGATATTGTAAAATCTCTTCTGACCAATTCCTTCGGCGTGGCAGACAGCTATATGACCTTGGCTGATTTTGACGATTATGTTCGTGCTCAAAATGAAGTTTCCAAAGTATATCAGGACAAGGAACGGTTTACCAAAATGTCCCTGGTGAATATTGCAAAGGCAGGAATTTTCTCTGCTGACCGTGCGGTGAAGGAGTATGCGGACAATATTTGGTATATGAAATGATATTTGAAGGGGCGGACAGTTCTGTCTGCCCTTTTTCACAGTAAGGATGATGGTTCTGATGAGAATTTTGTTTGACAGTAAGAAAAGTGAGTTTAAAACCCCTTTTGGTTGTTTGAGAGAGGATGAGAAGTGCACTCTCAGCTTGTTGGTACCCAAAAGCTGTAAGGCGAAAGAAGTACGCCTTTGTTTAGAGGACGAGGAAGGCTTTTTTCTTCAGGTGCCTTTTGGAATGATAAGAGAGGAAGGAGAGTATGTACGGTTTGGTGGTTCCTTCTCTCTTTTTCGGCGGGGACTGTACTTTTATTATTTTACCGTGATAGAAGAAACTCATTCCTTTCGTCTGTTTCGGCAAGGCTACGACCAAACCAATATGGAGGAAGGAGAAAAGTGGCAGTTAACCTGTTACCCGAAAGAGTTTGCTGTTCCTGAGGATTATCAGGGAAGTGTGATGTATCAGATTTTTCCCGATCGTTTTTTTAAAGCAGGAGCATGTGATTTGTCACATAAATTAACTCCTTTTATCCTTCACGAGGATTGGGATGAGTGTCCTGTATTTTCACCTGACGAGAAAGGAATTGTACAGAATAACGATTTTTTTGGAGGGAATTTAAAAGGAATTACGGAAAAGCTCGATTATCTTTTATCCTTAGGAGTAAAGGTGTTGTACTTAAATCCTATTTTTAAAGCTTATTCCAATCATCGGTATGATACGGCTGATTATAAAACAATTGACCCAATGCTTGGTACAGAAGAGGATTTTGTTACTCTTTGTCGTGAGGTTCATCGGAGAGAAATGAAACTTATTTTAGATGGAGTTTTTTCCCATGTAGGATCTGACAGTCTTTATTTTGATGTTCATAACCGATTTGGTCAGGGTGCTTGCCGTGACATAGAATCTCCTTACAGAGGATGGTTTCAGTGGAAGGAAAACGGATATGAAAGTTGGTGGGGGATCGAGACCCTGCCCTGTGTGAATGAATTGGAAGAATCTTATCTTAATTTTATCATCCGTGATGAAAAAAGTGTTGTGGCTCATTGGATGAAGCTGGGGGCAGACGGATTCCGTCTTGATGTGGCTGATGAGCTTCCTGACGAATTTATCCGCTTGCTTCGTCGACGGGTGAAGGAATTAAACCCCAAAGGCTTTGTGCTGGGAGAAGTGTGGGAGGACGCCTCCAATAAGTGCAGTTACGGGAAACGGAGAACCTATTTTTCAGAAGAAGAGTTGGATTCAGTTATGAATTATCCTTTTCGTGATGGAATTGTGGATTACTTGAACGGGAAATTGGACGGGATCAGCTTTGCACGTCGGGTAATGACTATATGTGAAAATTATCCTCGTCCTGTGGTGGATTGTCTGATGAATAGCTTGTCTACTCACGACACCCCTAGAATTTTAACCTTGTTGGGAACTTCCTTTGAAGGGTCAAAAGAGGAAAAAGCAAAACACAATTTATCTGATGAAGAAAAAAATTTGGCATTGGAAAAGCTTCGTCAAGCGGCAGCAATGCAATTTTTTCTGCCGGGAATGCCTTGTATTTATTATGGCGATGAGGCAGGCTTGGAAGGATTTGAGGACCCCTTAAATCGCAGATGCTATCCCTGGGATAAGGAGAATAAGGATTTGGTTGAATTTTATCGTCAGCTATCCGGTTTGAAAAGTCAAATTTCTCAATTGCAAAGAGGCGATACTGCTTTGGAATTTGCAGATAAAGAGGTGTTCCATATCAGTCGGGGAGGGCGGTATCATCTGATTGTGAACCGTCAGGGAGCGCCCTATTCCTTCCCGGGAACATTGGTATTTGGGCAAAAGGCAGAACAATCAGACGGGGTGACGGTGTTTTCAGGAGGATTTGCCCTGGTAGAACAGAAATAACAATAAAAACCAGACTATTTATAACGTAGCAGTCATTAAAACTATTGTGTTATAAATAGTCTGGTTTTTTGGCATATCAAAATGGTTTAATCCCTTTTTACTATCGTTATAAAGAAGGATAAAACGCTTTTTGGTCTGTATAAGTTTTTCTGTAATAGTTGGGACGGATTCCCTTTTGCTGATAAAACCACTTGGAAAAATAAGCCTCCGAGCTGAAACCGTATTTCACGGAAATATCCCGAATTCTCAGCTCGGTATTAATTAAATCAAAGCATACATACTTGAGAATGTTGCTATGAATGTATTTTTTAACAGTAAATCCAAACCGTTTCGGAATATTGTGAGATAGGGTGGAGATAGAAAGTCCTACGTGGTTTGAGATGTCCTCCAATGTGAGATTCATTGACAAATGATTGTCCAGATATTCAAACAGTATGCTGTAATTTTTTCCTTTGGTTAACTGCTTTTTGATGACAGGCTGAACTTCTTGAAGTAAGGGTGAAATACTCAGCGTTAACAGGGAAGAAAGAAGTAAATGTTTTGATTCAATATCTCCAACTGTGATATCTCTTATTTTTGGAATCAGATTTATTTCGTCTTTCAGACAACGGAATTCATTCAACTCCGAAAAGATATCTTTATAGCTGAAAATATTCAGCTGAAAGGTAATTAAAACCTTTTTTGTACCTGCAAGATAGACAACTTTATAATCTTGAGGCATATCAGCAGGGTAAAAATAAATATATCCCGGTTGGATAGGAACGCGGGAATTTCTTGTTTCAATCCAGCCGCCTCCTTCTATGATATAAAAGATTGCATTGTCATCCGCTGATTTTTTTTGACAGGCAGTAAAATCTTCATAAAATTCAATATAACGGCTTCGGGTCATAAGAAGATGACTGTGTTTATTTAAAATGAGCAAGTCTTGATTGGTGTGTTGAAACGTAATGTTTAATGGTTTCATGCCAAAATCCTCCTTTTTTTATCCCAAGCTTTTTTTACCATTATAACTTTATTTTATAAAAAAATCAAGCATTTATAAAAAAGATGCCAAAAAGTATAAAAAACATGTCATGAAAGTACATTGACATTTTGTCTATATTGTGAGAAAATAAAGGAGAAGTGAATTTATGTGTGGATTGCTTCATAATTCTCGGAGAAGAGGAACCGATTTTTCATCATCAAAAATCAGGTAAAAATCATTCATCCGGATAAATCATATGGCTAAAAGAGAATAACTAAAATGTTTTTTCATTTTCTTTTCTCTTTAATTTGTGGCAAGGATGTTGAAAAAACATCCTTGTTACAGAAAAATAAAAAAACGAAAGGACGAAGTAAAAATGAAGAAAAAATTAGGAGCCCTGCTGTTAGCAGGAAGTATGCTGCTGTCTTTGTTGACAGGATGCGGACAAACAAAGGAAACTGCTGCCGGTAGCGATGACATGAGCAAGGAAGCACACTTAAAATGGGTCATTGCCCACGACAATGTTCCCGCCGACCTTGATATGGTTATGGAAGAAGTAAATAAGTATCTGAAGGAAAAAATTAATGCAACATTGGAAATTGAATTTTTGCAATCCGCAGATTTTGCTACTAAGGCAAACATGATGCTTGCATCTCAGGAAACAGGCTGGGATTTGATGTTTACCTCCAACTGGCAAAATCCCTATGAAACCAATGCGCTGATGGGTGGTTATTATGACATTGCAGAAATGCTGCAAACCGTAACACCTGATTTATACAACTATTTCCCGCAACAGTATTGGGAAGCTTTAACCATGCTCGATGGCGGTATTTATGCAGTTCCCATGAATCAGGTTATGTTCCAGCAAAAGGGACTTTGGTTTAAGAAGGATTTGGTTGAAAAGTATGATTTATTGGAACAGATTGAAGCGGCAAAATCCAATGCTGACTTGACCCCAGTTTATGAAACCATTGCTGAAAATGAACCTGATGTACAGCCTTTGGTGAATATTTCTATCGGTCAGTTTGACGATCCGACTACAACGGTAGTGGCAGGTTTTTCTATTAAAGACGGTGAAGTAACCGATAATCTGGATGAAAAATGTTTGGAAGAATATAAAGTTGCCAGAGACTGGTACTTAAAGGGAATCATTCCTCAGGATGTGAATTTTGATCAGGTTACACTGTTGAATATGGGAAGAATTTTCTCCCGTTATAACCGTCAGGTACCCGGTGCGCAAGCAAAGCAAAAGCTGACCTATGACTGGGAAATTATTGATAAACCCACCACCAATATGGCTCTGCGTCGTGAAGATATCCAGGGTGCTTTGACTGCAATTAACCGTAATTCCAAGTATCCTGAACGTGCATTGAAATTGTTGGAACTGATGACAACAGACCAATATCTGTTCAACCTGATGGCATATGGTATCGAAGGAGTACATTGGGACTTTAATGAAGACGGCAGAATGGTTGTTGCAGAAAATAACTATTATGTTCCCGAATTCCGTATCGGAAATCAGTTCTTAGGATATCTCATGCCCGGTCATGATGAAAATGTTTGGGAAGAAACAGACAGACTCAACAGAGAAGCTCCTGCGGATGAAAATATGGGCTTTATCTTTGACAGAACTTCCATTGAAACAGAAATTACCAATGTGCAGTCTGTCACCGAATTTACATCTGCTTTAGGCGGTGGCCGTGCAGAGGATGTAGAAGGCACCTTCCAGAAGCATATCGAAAAGAGAAAGACTGCTGGTGCAGATATTGTAAAAGCAGAAATTGAAAAGCAGTATACCGAATGGAAGGCAACTCAGAAATAATTTGTTTTACTCAGATTCCCCGAAGCAGTAATTGTTTCGGGGAACAATGTTTAAGAAACTTTTTTAAAGTGTCTTGACATACGAATACCATTTTGGCAAAATAATAAAAAGAGAGTGTGTACAATTTGAGCGATCAATTTTATATTAGATTTAATCTTCATAAAAGCGGAGTGTGTAGAGACACCCCTTGGTTTACCCCTGATTTATTTCAAATGTCTCCTGAGGAAGGGGAGGCCTATATCCGTGAATGTGAGGAAATACAAAACTTAAGAGGGGATCGTTTAAAACAAAACTACCCTGAAGAAGTGAAGCTAATGAATGGGAAACAGGTTGTTTTTCTGGGTGATTCCATTACCAGTGATCGTTTTAGTTATCGGAGCATTGTTACAAAAGGGGCAAAGCTCGAAGCGCAGGACGGAGCCGTTTCGTCGACCACTTCTTCAGCTCTTTTGATTCGAGCATACGATTATCTGAAACAATGCCAAGGAAAGCTTGTATCTATTATGATTGGTGCCAATGATTCTTTGGAATTTGGAGTAGGAGAACGGATTCCTTTTGTAAGCATCGGAGAATTTGAGCGAAATTTATCCGCCATGGTAACATGGGCAAAGAAGAGCGGCGGACAGGTTCTTTTAATAGAAATTCCCCCTGTTATTGAGCATTTGTTCCAAAAATGGTTTGGGGAAAATCGGATTCATACCAACGAGTGCGTGAAGGAATACAATGAAATTGTCAGAAGGATTGCCAGAGAAGAACAAGTGGCATTGCTAAAGACGGGTTTTCTTGCCGAAGAGGAGGGAAACTTTGAACAAGACGGAATTCATTTAAGTCCGAAAGGGCATGAGAAATTGGCGGAAAAATGGCTTTGCCTCACCGCAACATTACAGAAAGAGGTGTCGAAATGAAAACAGTAAAGGACAAACAAATTTTGGTAGGAGCAGACTTTGCCGGATTTCCTTTGAAGGAAGCGGTGGTTGCTCATTTGAAAAAGAAGGGATGGACAGTAACGGATGTAGGAGTGCAGGTTGATTCTGACCCGGATGATACCGACCTTATGTTCCACAGAGTGGGACTTCGTGCAGGTTCCATGATTTCAGAAGGAGAATTTGAACGTGCATTGCTCTTTTGCGGAACAGGGATGGGAATTCATATTGCTGCAAGCAAATGCCCCCACGTTCATGCAGGGGTAGTGGAAAGTGTTCCTGCAGCACTTCGTGCCATTACAGGAAATGGCGTAAATGTGTTGGCAATGGGTGCCTTTTATGTAGCACCTCAAATGGGTTGTGATATTGCGGATGCATATTTGAATGCAGAATTAGGAAGCGGTTATGAATGGTGGAAAAACTTCTATGAATTTCACAAGCTCGCCATTGATGAGCTGGAAGCGTTTGATTATGAAACCTATAAAGCAAACGGATTTAAGGTGGACAAATTAGGAGATTTCCCCTTACAGTTAGAAACAAAACCGGAATAAAACAAAAATACACACTTGAGGCAGATGTCTTGGGTGTGTATTTTTTATCAAAAATAAAAATGTTAAAATCTAAAATATAAGAATGAGGAGAAACCGCTTCCAACAAGATTGAGGATTGCTAAAATTAGGAATAGAAAAATCATGACGTTTTGGAACCGTAAGAACCATTTGTTGTGTTGATAAGCACGAGAAATACATGGCAATAGCGGAAAAGAAAAAACAATCCCGAGAATAAGCGAAAATAAGCTGATGTTGGAAATATCTATCATCTGCACATCGGAAACTTTCGAAAAAGAAAACAAAGCTTTGATGTAATTCAATGCATGTGTTAGTGTTTCAGCTCTGAACAAAACCCAAGCAATCATAACGGTCAATAAAGTGTATCCATGTCTGATAAAGGCAGGAAACTTTAAAAGAAGTTTTTTTAGGAAAATGCGTTCTGCAATCAGAAAAAATGCATAATAAAGTCCCCAAACGACAAAATTCCAACTTGCACCGTGCCATAAACCGGTAAGAAAAAAGATAATGAAAAGGTTGCGGTATGTTTTTATTGCTCCGTTTCTGCTTCCGCCTAAAGGAATATAGACATAATCTTTAAACCAGGTGCTTAATGAAATATGCCATCTTTTCCAAAATTCCTGAATGGATGAGGAAATATACGGGTAGTTGAAATTTTCAAGAAAATCAAATCCTATCATCTTTCCCAGCCCGATTGCCATATCTGAATATCCGCTGAAATCGTAGTAAATCTGGATCGTATACGCAATGATTCCGAGCCAAGCATAGCCACAACCAATACGATCTGCCCCAAAGACTGTATCGGCAATGATGCCGACTGTGTCCGCGATCAGTATTTTTTTGATGAATCCCATTGAGAATCGAAGAATTCCGTTATAGAATTTTTCTACAGAATGGGATCTTTGATTAATTTGTTTTTCAATATCACTATATCTGACAATTGGTCCTGCAATCAACTGAGGGAAAAGAGAAATATAAAGTCCTAACGAAAGAATATTTTTTTGAGCAGGAACTTCCTTACGGTACACATCTATCACATAGGAAAGAATTTGAAAGGTATAAAACGAAATGCCGATTGGCAAAGCAATATTCGGGACGGTTACGGACGAATGAAATAGCAGGTTTATATTTTCTACAAAGAAATTTGCATATTTGAAAATACCTAGCAAACCTATATTGAAAATACAGCTGATGACGACAATTAATTTTCTGTATTTTTCGATTCGTTCTAATAGGATTCCTGAAAAATAGTTGAAAATAACAGAGATGACCATAAGTAATATGTATTTTGGTTCGCCCCAGGAATAAAAGAAGAGAGAGGCTGTTAACAGCCATAGATTTTTCCAACGACCGGCAACCAAATAGCCGCCCAATAAAATTGGAAGAAACAAAAATAAAAATAACGGAGAACTAAAAATCATGATATTTCACCTAGCATTTTGTTAAGATAGTCAATAAATCCAAAACTGCGAAGATTCATAATAGAGGAACAAAATTCGATGCAGATGACATCGCTTTCTTCAATCAAATCAGGTAATTGAGGAGCATCCCAAATAGTAATACCTTCCTGTTTGAACTTTCTTGTATCTGCGATTACCTTATTTTGTATGTCGCGAATTAAATTGTCACGAAAGGCCAGATAGCATGTGTCGGTAATCTTGTTTTGACTGATGTCGGTGAATAACCCTTCTGCAAAACTGTCTCCTTGAATAAAAATTACCGGTTTTTGAAAGCTAGTTTCTTCAAAGGATTTGGTTTTAAATTCGTAGTATGTTTCCCGGTTAAAAAACCAAAGGTTGGCTATTTTGGCAATATCCTCTTCTCGGGAAATTTGGCTTTGCGAACGACGGATTCCCGTAAACTCCAATGGCTTTACATTTCCGTAAAAATCATTGATTGCCCGAATTACTGCTTGGCTTACTTTTTGTTCAGCAGGTCTGGACCAATGAATCCCGTTTTTGTAAAAAATGGGATATTGCAAAGAATCTAATATAGGACGGAAATCAATATAAGTCACTTGGTCAGAGTCAATATTTTGATTGAAATATTCCAAAGAAGTTAAGGAATTATTGTTTCTCAATTTTGCTTTTTGATATTTTCGCGGAATGTGTTCTTCTGTATAGTCGCATTTGTTAGGAGCAGAATATACAATCAACTTTTTTCCTTTTTGCTTCAATTTTTGACTAATTTGTTCTAATGCATCAATATAGTCATCTAATTCTTTTTTTACTTTTGGGTCGCTTGGGTTATAGCTTCGTCCCGCATAATCCTCTAAATAAGATTTTTCATAAATATAATTGTCCCGTATAGCCAGATTTTTTGTTTCTCCGAATAAGAGAAAACTAAGTTGGTTATAGGTTTTAACAAGACTATTTCTAGGTGGAAATTTTATATTAAAATATTTTTCGAATTGTGTTTGGAAACTACCATCCAAAAAAACGGATGCAGAAAGTACAGGCATGTTGATATGGGCAGAATTATCATTGGACAAGGAAGTGTCAAAACGAATTCCAAACAGAAAATAAATCCCACCCAATATTAGCGGTGTGAAAATAACAAATAAAAAAAGAAAAGACATGATATGTTTTAAATGAATTTTTTTCATAATAAAATCCTTTTTCAAAAAGTCGGTTGAGCATTTTGAAATGTTGTGAATCGATATTTTGAAATGCTTCAAGCGGTTGTATTAATTATATCATATTCTGTTTTGAATGTAAAGATATTTTTGTCAGCGGAAAAAATAACAAAACATTGCTTGTAATTTGCAATGTTTTTAAAAAAATTTCAATTTAGGGATTGTAATTACCAAATTTTTTTGATATAATAGAAATGATAATGAAAAGGGAGGATCCCTCAATGGATAAAAAAATCTTAATTGTAGATGATGAAAAAACGATTGTTGACATTTTGAAATTCAACTTGGAAAAAGAAGGATACC
>JAZQHN010000126.1:0-1969 GCA_045540615.1 Clostridia bacterium | reverse complement strand
AATTCGATATTTTCCTGACGGTTTTCTATTTGTTATTGTACATTTTGAATTTATGTGATTTTTCTTGTTTTATTTTACTTTGCTTGCGGTAGACCGACTTTTTCGACAGTCTGAAATACCCCTCCGTATGGAGGGGTATTTCTATTTTTCATTATTGATTGGTGTGCTCGGTTTCCAGTTCATCCCCGGTAACAGTTCCAACATAAGGTACCATCACATAGGTCTTGTCACTTGTAATTGCTTCACCAAATGCACGGATTGCAAACATTGCTCCGGGAGTTGCTGCAACAGGTTCTTTTGATTCTGCATCGCGTACAGGCAACAGAACGAAATTGTCAGCATCGCCCTTAATCCAAAGCTTCATACCGTATTCCAGGTTTTCTCCTACATTAAAGTCGTTCAGCTTACTATAAGCATAAATGGTAGGTATTCCTTCCACGGTCTTGAACCAAGAATAAGCAGTATCCTCTGCAATATCAGCAGATACCGGAGGCTTTTCTGCATAAGTAACAGCCAGAACGCTGTCCTTAGTCAGATTTTCCAGGGTTACGATATTAGAAGCATTGGGAGTCAATTCTTTTCCGTCTAAAGTAACACTTTCAATCTTATCATTGCTTCCGGGAGCCAGAGTAACATCCAAAGAATCTCCTTCCGTTACATAAGCCCACTTGCCGTTTTCAAATGCGGTGCCGTTAACCGTTGCAGTACCGTTTCCGGTCAACTGCAGCTTCACACCGAATACATCCTTTTCTAAGTTTCCGCCCAATACAATATCGTCAATACGGAAAGGATATACAACATAAGGATCGGAAGAAGCATCCTTTGTTTTGGGAACCCCTCTCAATTCAAAGTGAGGATCTTTTTTGCTAGCATCTGTAGAATTCTTCAGAGGAATTCTTTCTGCCAATTCAACACCGTCTAAATAAACCTTATAGCTCCAGCCAAGCTGTGCACCGGGGTCTTTGGTGAGAGACCAGGTTACCTGGTGCCAACCAACAGTTCTGGGAGCAATATTTACAGTTCCCGTTGCAGTTTCGGTCAGCTGGTACTCTTCCGCATTCAGATTTGCAATAAATCTGCTTGTTCCTTGCAAAATCATTACATTCTTCAGTTTATCACCAAATTCACCGTATGCAAAATCTTCTGCCAAGTCAGCATTTCCTGCAACCAAATCACCATCTTTATAATTAGAATCAATTGGCAAGAAGTTTTCGTGGAGGAGTTCAATGGGATTCACACCATCATCATAGAACCAACCAGTTGCGGAACGGTAACCTCTGTCATACCAGTTGTTACGTCCTACATACAAACGGAAGTTCCAATTTGTTTTCCATGTACTTGCCGCAACGGAAGTGCCCCAGGTCCAGCTTTCTCCGTCACCATCGTGACCGGGAACGGTGGTATCCTTGGTGGCTCCGTTGATACCGCTTTCACCCAAAACAGCAAAAGTTTTTCCTTCAAATTCATCCGTACCATTCAGGGCAGTGGGATAACGAAGCATCATAACAGATGCAGTTTTATCGCCATATTTTGCAGTAATGATCGCTTGACCATTAACACCGTTGGATTTTACCTTGTTTCCGTTTACAGTAAAAACTGCAGGATTGGAGGAAGTATAAGTAACCCCTTCCAGACCTGTAATATCAAATGCTTTGTTATCTTTATCGTAAGCAGTCAGCTTAATGGTGCTTTCTGCTCTGTCTGTTCCGACATAGTTAACAACGTTATTTTCCAGACTGATACGATCAATCTTAGCAGGGTCAACAGTAGCTGCACCGAATTCAACATTCAGGGTACCGTCTGCTGTTACATTCTTCAATACTACCTTACCGTCTTCGGGAGTCAAAGCAGTACCGTTATAAGAAACAGATCTCAGTTCGGAATCAGATCCTGCATTCAGAGAAACAGTCACATCTCCTGCATTCACATAATTCCATCCGTTTCCTCCTTTGGTTGCACCTTCAATGGT
>JAZQHN010000125.1:0-7408 GCA_045540615.1 Clostridia bacterium | reverse complement strand
ATAACACAGTGGAAGCTGCAAGAAAATGCGGAGTCCATCATATTGTGGGATACAGCAAAAACAAGGGTCTTGCCAATGCTTTTATGACAGGGATTGATGCTTGCCTTCGTTTGGGTGCTGATATTATTGTAAACACCGATGCGGACAATCAGTATTGCGGGGAAGATATTGAAAAGCTGATTCGCCCCATTTTGGACGAAAAAGCAGAAATGGTCATTGGAGAACGTCCCATTGACAATATTGATGATTTTTCTCCCTTGAAGAAAAAATTGCAGCATTTGGGAAGTTTGGTAGTTCGTAAGATTTCAGGTACCGATGTACCGGATGCTCCCAGCGGATTCCGTGCTTACAGCAGAGAAACTGCCATGAAATTAAATGTAGTATCTCAATATACCTACACACTGGAAACCATCATTCAAGCAGGACATAAAAATGTGGCACTGGAATCGGTGCCCATTCGCACCAATCCGCAGTTGAGAAAATCCCGTTTATTCAAGAGTATGCGTGCATATATCAAACGTTCTGTTTCTACTATGTTTCGGATTTTTCTCATGTACCGTCCCCTGAAGCTGTTTGCAACCATTGGCAGTATTATTTTTGCATTGGGTGCCATTTTGGGTTGCAGATTTTTGTATTTTTACTTTACGGGAACGGGAAACGGACACATTCAGTCTTTGATTTTAGCAGCGGTGCTTTTGATGATTGGATTTCAGACCATTACCCTCGGTTTGTTAGCAGATGTAATTTCTGCCAATCGAAAATTGATTGAAGATGTGCAGTATCGTGTGCGTAAAATGGATTATGAACGGAAGGAACAGGAGTGAATCCTTTGAAAATAGCTTTTGATGCCTATCCCATTGTTTCTCCTCGATTAAGTGGTGTAGGGGTTCACGCCATGGAGCTGACTTCCCGTCTTTGCCAAAAAGAGGAGTTGGATTGCACCTTGCTGTTGTATGATTTTTTAAAACGGCGAGGCAGTGAAGCAATCTTACGGGAACGGATTCCCGAAACAGAAATCAAACAAAACAATCTTCTTCCTTACGGAATTTATGTGGAACTATGGAATGTATTTCCTAAACTTGGATTAGAACAAGTATTTGGAACAAAATCGGAGATTACTCATTTTTTTAATTTCGTGGTTCCTCCTAAGGGAACAGGGAAAATTGTGAATACGGTTCACGATTTGGTTTGTCTCAATTTCCCCGAAACTATGGAAAAACGAAATTACAGAAGATTACAGATGCATCTGAATCGATCCTGTCAGGATGCTGATGTGATTATTACTGTTTCTGAAACAATCAAGCAAGAACTGATTGACCAGATGAACTTACCCAAAGAGAAAATACGGGTGGTTTATAACGGTGTAGATCAAGCTCGGTTTCATCCCGTAGCAGAACGACTACAAGGACTTCCTGACCATTATTTTTTATATTTGGGAACTCTGGAGCCAAGAAAAAATCTTCTCGGACTGTTAGAAGGATATCGAATTGCCAAACCTCATATCGGTGACTGCAAATTGGTCATTGGCGGTGCTAAGGGTTGGGAATATTCCGCAATTTTTGAAACAGTAAAAACATATGGATTGGAACAGGACGTGGTATTTCCCGGCTATTTGCCTTTTGAAGATTTACCCAAGCTTTATTCGGGAGCTCAAGCCTTTGTATTCCCTTCTTTCTATGAGGGATTTGGGATTCCGCCACTGGAGGCAATGGCATGCGGTGTGCCCGTTATCACTTCTGATTGCTCCTGCTTACCAGAAATCACAGGTGAGGCTGCCATTCATGTAAACCCAAAAGATGGTGAAGCATTGGGATCTGCCATGGAGCAGATTTTAACAGACTCTGCATTGCGAAATACTTGTATTACCGGTGGATTGGAGCACGTAAAACAATTTACCTGGGACAAAGCAGCAGATAAAGTATTGGAAATTTATAAAGAACTTTAGGAGAAGTCTTATGAAAATTGCAATCATACATGATTGGCTGATTAATTTCGGCGGTGCAGAATTGGTGCTCAAACGGATTACAGAATTATATCCGGAGGCTGACATTTATACATTGGTTTACCGTGAAAAAACCATGAAGAAGGAATTTCCCAATGTGCATACTTCCTATATTCAGAAATTTCCTTTTGCGGATCGATTGTATCATAAATATCTGCCTTTTTTCGCAAAAGCGGTGGAAGCATTTGATTTATCTGAATACGATTTGGTTATTTCTTCTTCTACCTGTTGTGCAAAAGGAGTATTGACCCGTGCCGATGCAGTGCACGTTTGTTTTTGTGCAACCCCCATGCGATATGCTTGGGATTTCTATTATGAATATAAAAAACATGCCTCCCCTCTGTTTCGGTGGCTGATTCCTCATTATATGCACAAGGTAAGATTATGGGATACCCTTTCTTCCCTGCGCGTGGATGCATTTATGGCAAACTCGAAAAATGTAAGCCGAAGAATCAAAAAGCATTATCGGAGAGAAAGCAGAGTGGTTTATCCCTTTGGAAACACCGAATTTTTTACCCCTTTAGAGCATCCTTCCGAGGATTATTATTTTGTTGTAACTCGTCTTGTAGGTTATAAACGGATTGATTTAGCAATTCGGGCTTGCGAACGGTTAGGGCGAAAATTAATCATTGCAGGAACCGGAGGAGAAGAAAAAAATCTTCGAAAATTAGCAGGACCCAACACCACCTTTGTGGGTCGGTGTTCCAACGAAGAACTGAAAGACTATTATCAGAATTGCAAGGCATTTTTATTCCCCGGGGAAGAAGATTTCGGTATCACTCCTGTCGAAGCACAAGCCTGCGGAAGACCTGTCATTGCCTTTGGAAAAGGCGGGGCTTTGGAAACGGTGATAGAAGGAGAAACAGGAACCTTTTTTGAAGAACAAACAGTGGATTCCTTATGCGATGCTATTTTGCGGTTAGAAACCATGAATTTTTCCAAAGAACGGATTCGGGAAAATGCATTGCGATTCAGCCGTGATGAATTTGATAAAAACTTTACTGCAGCGGTCGATGCGGCATTAGAGGAGGCAGGGAAATGAAGATTGCCCTCAATGCGCTGACCATGAACAAAACCAAAGCAGGTGTGGGAAACTATGCGTTTCATGTCATTCAGGAATTGCAAAAAAAACCGGGAGGACATACCTATACAGTATATCTGAATGAATCGGTGAAATCCTTGTTTTCCGATTCGGAACAAATGAAGTTTGTTGCGCCGGGTACTTTTTCTTCCAGCAAAAAAAGAATGTGGTATGAGCTGACAAAACTCGGGAGAGAATTAAACAGCCAATCCTATGATTTTGTTCATTTTTTAGATTATGTCACCCCTTTACAACAGTTAAAAATGCCCTTTGTTGTAACGGTGCATGATGTAAGCTTTTTTGTTTCGGAGCAGTATTTTACCAAATCTATGAGTGCAATTAAAAAAACGTTATTGCCCCTTTCCTGTAAACGGGCATCAGGAATTATTACCGTTTCAGAATTTACGAAACAAGAATTATTACGATATGTTTCCGTAAAACAAGAAAAAATACATCCCGTTCTTTTGGGAACAGATTCTTCTGATATAAAGCCGGAAGGAGGCGACGCTTGCGTCCTCTGTGTGGGAACGGTAGAACCGAGAAAGAACTGGATTACCGCCATTCGTGCCATGGAGCTTTTGTGGGATGCATATCCTTCGTTTACTCTCCCCTTAGTCATTGCCGGAAAAAACGGTTGGAAATACGAACCGGTTTTAAGCTATGCCCAAAACAGTCCTTTTTGTGACAGAATCCGTTTCACAGGTTATTGTACCGAGTCGGAGCTTTCCGGCTGGTATCACCATGCAAAGGTATTTTTATTCCCTTCTCTTTATGAAGGCTTCGGATTACCGCCTCTTGAGGCAATGCATTATGGTATTCCCGTTGTTGCATCAAATGCAGCATCCTTACCGGAAGTGTTAAAGGACGGAGCACTTTTTTGCCCACCTATGGATGCAGAAGCTTTTGCTAAAGGAATTTTAACAGCTATAGAAAACCAAGACTTAATTTCCGCAGGAAAAAAAAGAGCCGAAGAATTAACTTGGGAAAAAACGGCAAACCATTTGTTGGATGTGTATAAGACAATTTCAGAAAGGAGTATAAAGAAATGAAATCTACGGAAAAAGCAGTCAATATGATTATTGGATTTATTGATTTCACTTTGACAGTACTTGCTTTTCTATTTGCATATGTGATCAGATGTTATATTTTACAAACAGACAATCCATTGTTTGGTCTGCTTTCTTACACCTGGATTTTACTGGTATTTATCCCCAGTATGTTTATTTCTTTATATTTATTCGGATTTTACGATAATAAACAAACCACTAAGCATTTGAGAAGTCGGTTGTTGCGAGCTTTTTTGATTTGTGCACTGATATCCTCCTCTACGGTATTTCTGACTCGGGACGATGCCTTCAGCCGTCTGTTATTTTTTCTGTTTTTAGGGTTGGATTTTTGCTTTATATTTGCAGAAAAAGTTATTCTACGCCGTTTCTTTATTGCTAAAATCAGAGCCAATGTAGGAGCCACTCGAGTTTTGGCAGTAGGTAATCCGGAAAAAGTTAAAGGAATTATGGAAGAAATCCGAAGAGAACAGGACTTGATTTTCCATGTAGTAGGATATGTCAGCCTCACCGACGAATCGGGTCTTGGTAATGTGGAACAATTGCAGGAATTAGTTATTGAACATACTGTCGATCAGGTATTTTTCTTTTTACCAAAGGATTGGGCAGGAGATATTGAGCCTTATTTACAAAAATGCGAAGAATTGGGTATTACAGCAAGATTACTTTTGGATTGGTATGATTTAAAGCTTTCTAAAACGGAGCTGAGTTATTTAGGCGAAGTTCCCATGCTTACCTTCCACACCGTTTCTTTAAACCAAAGCCAATTGCTGTTAAAACGACTGTTGGATATTGTAGGTGGATTATGCGGTGTTTTGTTAACGGGGCTTGTAGCTTTAATTGTGGCTCCTGCTATCAAGTTAAATTCTCCCGGTCCCGTGTTTTATTCTCAAAAAAGAGTAGGACAAAACGGCAGAGTCTTTAAAATTTACAAATTCCGTTCCATGTATTCAGATGCCGACCTGCGTCTGGAAGAATTGAAAGAACAGAACGAATTAAGCGGTGCGGTCTTTAAAATGAAACACGATCCCCGCATCACCAAAGTCGGTAAATTTTTAAGAAAAACCAGTTTGGATGAATTTCCTCAATTTTGGAATGTGCTTCGGGGAGATATGAGCTTAGTGGGAACCAGACCTCCTACCCTAAGCGAGGTAGAAGACTATGAACGTTATCACCGCAGAAGGCTTTCCATTAAACCGGGACTTACGGGAATGTGGCAAGTAAGCGGAAGAAATGATATTACCGATTTTGAAGAAATCTATAAACTGGATGTGCAATATATTGACCATTGGTCATTGACTCTTGACATAAAAATACTGTTTCGTACCCTTTGGACTGTGTTGACAGGAAAGGGTGCAGAGTAGAAAGGAAAGACTTATGAAAATCAGTGTAATTGTTCCCTCGTATAACACCTCAGAGGAGCATTTGTCTGTGTTGTATCATTCATTATTACGGCAGACCCATCAGGAATTTGAAGTGATCGTCGTGGATGATTGCTCCAAATTTGACAGCTATGACATCTTAAAAGATCCCAGATTCCGTGTGGAACGGATGCCTCAGAATGGTGGTCCTGCAAAGTGTCGTAATCGCGGTGCGGAGTTAAGCCAAAGTGAATTTTTATTTTTTACCGATTCTGATTGTGAACTGGCACCCGAAACTCTTTCTGAAGTGGTAGATGGCTTAGAAAAAGAAAAGGTAATCATGGGAAATACCATTACAAAAACCAAAACCTTTTTCGGAACCTGTGTAGCATATTTAGGCTTTCCTGGAGGTGGAATTTTAGGGTTTGATAAGGTATGGAAAGTTGACGAAAAAGGATATACAGACAGTATCAGCAGTTGTAACCTTGCCATTCGAAAATCTTTTTTTGAAGAAATGGAACGGTTTAATACCACTTTCCCTGTACCGGGCGGAGAAGATACCTATTTTTCAAAAAAAATTGTTGCAAAATCAGAAAAGATATGGTATAATAGAGAACAGGTTGTGTATCACGTAGAACGCGGAGATTTAAAAGGTTTTCTCCGTTGGCAGATTACCCGAGGCCGCGGAAATTATCATATTAAAAAGAACTTGGGTAGTGTAGGCGGCTTTTATAAATTAAGGCTTTGGTCTTTTTGGAACAGTCTGACAGCAAGCACCTGGAGATTTCCTGTTGTGGGAATATTAATTCTGCTGTCCGTGATTTATCAATCCAAAGGTTATAAAATGGAATTAAACAACCAAGAACATGAGTAGGAGTGAAAGAAATTGTCCAGAAAAAGAGTGTTAGTCACAGGCGGTGCCGGATTTATCGGTTCTCATTTGTGCGAAGAACTGTTGCGTCGCGATTGTGAAGTCATTTGTCTTGATAACTTTTTTACAGGCAGAAAAGAAAATGTTGCCCATTTGATGGACAATCCTTATTTTGAAATCATCCGTCATGATATTATAAATCCTATTGACGTAGAAATTGACGAAATTTACAATTTAGCATGTCCCGCATCTCCTGTTCATTACCAGTATAATCCCGTAAAAACCATTAATACCAATGTAGTGGGTGCATCCAATATGTTGGAATTAGCAAAACGAAGCAAGGCAAAAATTTTGCAAGCTTCTACCAGCGAAGTATATGGTGATCCGAAGGTTCATCCTCAAGTAGAAGAATATTGGGGAAATGTAAATCCCATTGGAATTCGTTCTTGCTATGATGAAGGAAAACGTTGTGCAGAAACTCTCTTTTTTGATTATCACCGCCAATATGGTGTTGATATCCGTGTGATTCGTATTTTTAATACTTACGGTCCCAGAATGTTGGAAAATGACGGTAGAGTGGTCAGTAACTTTGTCGTTCAAGCGTTACGCGGTCAGGACATCACTATTTACGGTACCGGTGAACAAACCCGTTCCTTCTGCTTTGTCAGTGACTTGGTTCGCGGTATGATTGCTATGATGGAAGGCAATGTTCACGGCCCTGTCAACTTCGGTAACCCCAGAGAAATGACCATTAAGGAAATTGCTGAAATGGTATTGGAGCTGACAGGTAGTAAGTCTAAGCTCATTTATCAGCCCTTGCCTCAGGATGATCCTTGTAAGAGAAAGCCGGATATAACCCGTGCAAAAACAGAGCTTGGCTGGCAACCGGAGGTTGTGTTGGAAGAAGGACTCAGACAAACCATCGAATATTTCCGTTCTACCATTGAATATTGATTTTAGGAGAGTAGTCTCTTAAGATATATTTGCGCCTGTAGCTCAGTTGGATAGAGCGTCAGACTCCGACTCTGA
>JAZQHN010000124.1:0-1983 GCA_045540615.1 Clostridia bacterium | reverse complement strand
GGAATCAGATGCAAGTCCTGTTTCGGATGGCTGGTGTGAATATGAAGTGCTGTCAAATGGTCTTTCACCTTTTTCAGCATCTCTACAGGATTTTGTTCCAAAGCAATGGCATGCCCCACATCCAGACAAATCCCAAGATAAGGACTTTTAAAATAATCCATGTAGAACAGCAAATCCTCTGCTGTAGTCAGATGTCCGTCTGTAAACATGGGACCATACAGATTCTCAATGGATAAAATTACATTGTTTTGTTCCAACGCAGGAAGCAACCGTTCGATTAAAAGGCAATTTCCCTGTCTCGATAGTTCAACATCTTCATCCAAAAACAAATGAGCAACTGTTGTTCTGCAATTCATTTTTCCTGTCAATTCAATTTGCTTCATATAAATGGGGGCAAAATGCTCAGCATATGCATTTGGTTCTGAAAAAGGTTTAAAATGCCCGGGCCAAAAGGTCATATGAGTCTGAGAGACCTCCAACCCCGCCTCGCTGATTTTTTGATATTGCTTCATCATTTGTTTCTCATAGTCAGAAGATAAAATCACCTCTGTCATATGATCGTAAACAATCATGGGAAGATCGATCCCGTCATAACCGATTTCCTTTATTGTATCATAATATTCCGGCGAAGTGCCAATTGATATTTTCATAATAACACGCCCTTTCATTTTTTATTTTACCAAATTTTTTTCTCTTTGTCAATCTACATCTTGTCTCTTGACAAACTCTGTTTTCTGTGGTACAATAACTTGTATGTACAAGTTATGTTAGGAGGAGTTATATGTATATTAACGTAAATGAATTTTTCAATGCTGCATGCGACAGTGATATGATTCAAGCTGCGGTTGACAAAGCTGCAGAAACTGGTCAATCGGTATTGATTCCCAAAATAAACAAAAGAACAGGATTGTCCGTTTGGAATATCAGTAAAAGCATTTTACTTCATGATGAAAGCATGGTAATATTGCAAAACTGCCATTTAAGGTTGGCTGATGGTGCTGTTTGCAATATGTTTTGCAACTCAAAAGCAAGAGTAGAAGGAGCAATCGGACCGAAGGATACTCAAAGACATATTACCATCCGAGGTATCGGTCATGCCTTACTTGACGGAGGAATCCATAACGGAATGTATGAGGACAACGGAATTTCCCGTAAAGTAATGAAACAATATCCCCATCACATTTCAGAAAATTGCATGGTATATTTCAGAAATGTAGAACACTTGACCATTGAGGGAATTACCATTAAAAATCACCGTTATTGGGGCATCTGCATGTACACAACCGCCTATGCCCATATTTCCAATATCCATTACGAAAGCGAAAGCAATGTTCCCAATCAGGATGGTGTTGATATTTGCAAAGGCTGTCATGATGTTATTGTGGAAAATATTACAGGATGCGTCGGTGATAATATGATTGCATTGCTTGCAACAGAGGATGTGATTTACCAAAAGGTTGTGGATAGCGTCGAAGAGGGTGATATCAGGAATATTACCATTCGTAATATTATGTGCTATGGTGTTGGTGGCTGTGCATTGATTCGTCTGTTAAATCACGACGGCTATAAAATCTATAACATTCGGATTGATAATGTCATCGAAACCTCTCCCTGGTCTGCACAGGATGCATCTGTTGCACAAAATCCTGATTTAATCATCAAAACAGATGATGAAGGAAATATTCTACCCTGGAAAACAATCATTCCCGGTGAAATCGGATATAGAACAGAGGCCGCTATTCTGATTGGAGAATCCTACTGGTACAGCAAGGAAAAGGCCAAGCACGGAGAAACCTTTGGAATTTCTGTTTCCAATGTGATGACCCATTCCCGATATGCCATTTTCCTGAACAACACTCTGATGGATTCTTCTTTTGACAACATCCGCTTGTTCGGGAACGGATTTATGGCAGTTTATTTTGGAGAAGGAAAGGTTGAAAATGTTACTTTCTCCAACATTACTTATGATAAAAATTGTAAGCC
>JAZQHN010000123.1:0-11224 GCA_045540615.1 Clostridia bacterium | reverse complement strand
CAGTCGTGGTTCCCTTATACAATGTACTATCTGTAATCACCTTAGAAATTTGTCGGGGTGGAGTTCCGAATGTCAAGAAAATCATCAAAGGCATCCTGACAAATCCCTTGATTATATCGTCTTTATTGGGTTTGGTTATTTTGTTTATCGGTATCCCCGTTCCTAAATTGATTGATCAATCCCTCAGCTCCATGGCATCGGTTGCTACTCCATTGGCGCTCTTTTTATTAGGAGCTTCCTTTCGTTTTTCAGGAGCAAAAAATTCATTGCGACAGTTGATTACCGTTCTTTTAGGAAAGCTGGTTCTTTTGCCCGGAATCATGCTGACAATTGGCTATTTTATGGGATTTCGTGGTGTTGCTATGACAACCCTTCTTGCCATGTTTGCCTCCCCTACTGCCGTTTCTTCTTTTGTCATGGCGCAAGAAATGGAAGGTGATGCAGAGCTTGCAAGCCAAATTGTGGTATGGACATCCACCTTTGCATTACTGACTATCTTCTGTTTTTTAATGATTCTAAAACGGTTGGGAGGAATCTGATATGAAATATAAAGGAATTGTATTCGATCTTGACCACACCCTATTTGACCGATACGGTACGTACCGCGCTTTAGGAAAACAATTTTACCAACGTTTTCAACACAACATTTCACCATTACTGACAGAAAAAGAAGCAGTAGAATTATGGTGCACAGCAGATCGAAAAAAAGTTCATCTGGGTTGGCCCGTCATTCTGTCATATGGTCAGAAAATCGGTTTGTTTACTCAGGCACCTTCCATTGAGGAATACAAAGCATTTCTTCTTCCCCTATTTTGCACAACCGCTGTCCCCTTCCCATTTACTAAACCTACCTTACAAACATTGAAAAACAAAGGATATCGGCTGGGATTAATCACCAACGGAGCTTCTGAAATACAACGTGCCAAAATCCGGCTTCTGTCTTTGGAATCCTATTTTGATGAAATTATGATTCCGTCCGAATCAGGAATGCAAAAGCCCGATCCGGAACCTTTTTTGGAAATGGCAAACAAACTTGGCTGCAAACCGTCGGAGCTACTATATGCGGGAGATAATCCCATTAATGATGTAGAAGCCTCACGCAATGCAGGATACACTCCCGTTTGGGTCAGAACAACAGGAACATGGGAAGAAGGTATTCAAAGAGCAAACTACGAAATTGATACCATAGAAGAACTACCTTCATTGTTACTATAAAACAGGCGATGCAGCAACGTAAATTTACTTGCTGCATCGCCTGACTTTTTATAAACTTTAAATATCTGTCCTTTTTATTACCCAGTAATTCAGGTATACTAATTTTAAAGGAGTGTGAAATATATGAAATTTATGCAATCATTAAACCCTGCCGATCCGGATTATACAGAATTACTGGCACAAAAGGCGGCACATATGCTTTATTGGTCTGAAGAAAAACAAAAAAAGGAAAGTCATTTTGGAAAATATCTGCTGAAAGGCACCATTATCCTATTAGCTTTGATGATTTCTATTACTTTCCCTTGTGTTCCTGTATGGAATTTGAGTATCATTATAACCTTGGCGGCATTGCTGTTTTTATAAGTTTTCTCTTAAGATTTCCTTGAATTATTTTTAAAAAGGGACTGTAAATTTATGATATCACCTTCTTTGTTGGGGATAAGAAAAAATGTTCAGAACGAAAAAACTGAGCAAAAACAAGTGTTTTTCTTGCTTTTGGTTACCCGAAGTCGTATATAGATACGACGAGAGGCGATGTTTTTTCGTAGCAAAAAGGTTGTAAAACGAAGAAAAATCCCAACGAAATGGGATTTTTCTACATTCAGTTCATTATTTTCAACTTGTAGCTATCTTTTATGAAGGATATTTCAACCTTTTTGTATTCTGGACTTTTTTTACATCCCCTTTTGCATTTTATTTCCAGGGCGGAAGCTCAGGCAAGCACTTTTCAAATTCTGCAATTCTTGCTTCTTCGTATGCACCTGCATATTCTCCTTTAAAGAACAAATCAAGAGCTTCTTCGTAAAAACGTTTCCAGGAGGTTTCTTCATCTCCCGGATTAATGGGATAAAATAGCACATTATTTTCCTTTGCAGCTTTTAAATCCCCGGGAGCATCCCCTACCATAATCATATGGTCATCAGCATATCTGCCTTCCTTTGCCAGAGACAGGTGAACGCTCTTGGTTCCCATTTCCTGCCCTGCGATGATTTTTAAGTACTTATCAATATCATTGGCAGCCCATTCCTTGGCAATTGCCTCGGTGGGAGTTGCAGATACTACCAGCACATCTGCCTGTGAACACGCCTTTTCCAGTCCTTCTCTTGTGTAAGGGAAAGGTGGAATGTTGCGGGACATTTTCCGCACATTAGCATTCACTTCTTCACTCCATGCAAGAGTTTGCTTTAAAATAGGGGAAGGATTTTTTTCAATTGCCTGTGCAAGGGAAGGATTTCCTAAAATCTTTTCTCCTGCAATCCATTCCTTCAAATCAGTCAAGTCAGGCATTACAAACCCACGTTTTACTACCTCGGGCCGTTCTGCCATCAGCTCAAAGAAACGAACCAACGCGGGAAAACGATTTAATCCGCGGGTTTTGGAATAAAGGTTGACAAAGCTCCATACTTCACGGGCATACTTTGCATAGGGTTGCAAATCAAAAACATTAATTACAGCAGGTGCAAAGCATTCGTTATGCTTAAAATCCATACTGTCAAATGCACAACCGTCTGAATCAACCCCTACCATAAACTCAAAGCCTTTTTGAAATTCCTTTAAAATTTTAGTTGGGTTTTCCATCTCACAATCTCCTTTTATTAAACGCCGGAATATGCAGAAAAACCGCCATCAACTGGAACAACAATACCATTTACAAAACCAGATGCTTTATTATCAACCAAATACAATAAGGTACCAATCAATTCTTCCGGCTTACCAAAACGATCCATGGGAGTCTGAGAGAGAATCTTCTGAGACCGTGCAGTATAGTTTCCATTTTCGTCAATCAGGAGTGCCTGATTCTGTGCAGTCAGGAAAAATCCGGGAGCAATGGCATTGACACGAATACCAACCTTAGACATATGTACTGCCAACCACTGAGTAAAGTTGCTGACTGCAGCCTTTGCACCGCTGTATGCAGGGATTCTTGTCAAAGGACAGAATGCATTCATGGAAGATACGTTAATGATAACGCTGCCTTCTTTGCCCAACATATCTTTGCTGAACACCTGAGTAGGAAGCAAGGTTCCGATAAAATTCAGATTGAATACAAATTCAACTCCCTTAGGATCTAAATCAAAGAAGGTCTTGATTTCTTCGTTTTCCAAATCAGCCAATTCCAGATAGTCTTTTGTGGTAGTACCTCTGGGATTGTTACCACCGGCACCGTTCAACAGAATATCACAAGTGCCTAATTTTTCTTCCACAATCTTATGGGCGTTCTGAAGGCTTTCCAGTTCCAATACATTTGCACCAACACCGATTGCGATGCCGCCTTCTTCCTCAATTTCTTTTGCAACCTGAGCTGCTGCATCTTCGCGCAAGTCTAAAATAGCAACCTTAGCACCCGCTTTTGCCAATGCCTTGGCAAACATAGCACACAGCACACCGCCGCCACCTGTTACAACAGCAACCTTATCTTTCAAATCAATTTCAAATGGTAAATTCATCTTTTCTTCCTCCTAAATCATATTAAAATATTGTTTTGCATTATAGAAGCTGATTCCCTGAACAATGGTTTTCAGCATTTCTTCATCCTGAGGGTACTCCCCTTCTTCCACCCATTTTCCAATCAGATTACACATAATCCGACGGAAATATTCATGTCTGGGATAAGACAAGAAGCTTCTGGAATCGGTCAACATACCGACAAAGCGGCTTAACAATCCTAAGTTTGCCAACGCCTGCATTTGGGCTTCCATTCCGTCTCTTTGATCATTGAACCACCAACCGGAACCAAACTGAATTTTTCCGGGAATTTCACTGCTCTGAAAATTACCAAGCATGGTACCCAATACAAAATTATCCTTAGGATTCAATGTATAAAGAATGGTTTTTGGTAATTTTCCTTCTCTTTCTAACGAATCCAATAAACGAGACAAGGAATAAGCAATATTCAAATCATGAATAGAATCAAATCCTGTATCCGGTCCTAATTTTTCAAACATTCTGGTATTATTATTTCTAATGGCGCCGGTATGAATCTGCATAGTCCAGCCAAGGCGAGCATATTCACGGGCACAAACCTGAATCAAGGAACATTTATAAAAATCTGCCTCTTCTGCTGTTACACTCTTTCCGTTCATGGCACGTTGGAAAATATTTTCTAACTGCTCATGAGTACCTTCCCCGTAAGGAACCCCTTCCAGACCATGGTCAGAAATACGGCATCCGTTTTCATGGAAATATGCAATTCTGCTTTCCAATGCTTTTGCCACATCATCATAGCATTGAATGGAAATTCCTGCTGCATTTCCCAATTCAACAATATAATCTGAAAATCCATCTTTTTGTAATTCAATTGCCTTGTCAGGACGGAAGGAAGGTGCTACCACCGTATTAAAATCCGTTAACTCTGCAATTTTATGATGATATTCCAAATTAGAAACAGGGTCATCTGTGGTTCCGACCATTGCAACATTGGAACGGGAAATCAATGCCCTGGGACGGAAAGAATCATCCGCCAGCATTTCATTACACTGATTCCAAATTTCATCCGCTGTAGCAGGACTTAAATTCTTTGTTATACCAAAAAACCGTTTTAATTCCAGATGAGTCCAATGGTACAAAGGATTCCCTATCAGATAAGGGACTGTTTCAGCCCATTTCATGAATTTATCATAATCAGACTGTTCTCCCGTAATATAATCCTCTGAAACGCCATTACTTCTCATGGCACGCCATTTATAATGGTCACCGCCCAAAAATACTTCAAACACATTTTTAAACTTATTGTTTTCCCAAATTTCCTTTGGATTCAAATGACAGTGATAATCAAAAATTGGAAGATCTTTTGCATAATCTTCATATAAGTGCACTGCCGTTTTATTTTTCAGCATAAATTGTTCATCCAAAAACATGTCTCGTACCTCCTCCATTCCGTATATTATTATTATACCACATTTTTTCAAGAAAAAAAAGGGGTTTTTTCACTTTTTTTCACTTTTTTTCACTTTCTTTTTGATAAAAAAATAACAGAGAAAACGAATTCTCTGTTATTCTGTCATTATCGTATTCCGTACTTTTCAATAACGTAATCCATATCCTTATCTCCTCTGCCTGATAAATTAATCAATACAGAGCCTTTATCCATGGATTTTGCAAGTTTCATCCCATAAGCAACTGCATGGGAACTTTCTATAGCAGGAATAATTCCTTCTAAACGAGACAGCTTATAAAACGCATCTATAGTTTCTTCGTCATCTATGACATCATATTTCACTCTTCCGATTTCCTGCAAAAATGCATGTTCCGGACCGCTTGATGGATAATCAAGGCCACTTGCCACAGAATAAACCGGTGCAGGCTCGCCATTTTCGTCCTTTAACATAATACTGTTGAAACCATGCATGACGCCTTCTGTTCCGTATTTCAGGCTTGCGGCATGATCTCCAAGCTTAGGACCCTTGCCGAGAGGCTCAATTCCGTAAATATCAACAGGATCATTCAAAAATCCAGAGAACAGACCCATAGCATTAGAACCTCCGCCGACACAGGCTACAATTGCATCCGGCAGATGACCGGTCATCTCAACAAATTGTTCTCTCGCTTCAATTCCCACTACACTTTGGAAATCACGAACCATCATAGGGAAAGGATGAGGTCCGAGAACAGAACCAATGCAATAAATAGAATCCTTATATTCCTTACTATAGGCATCAAAGGCTGCATCTACTGCTTCTTTCAGGGTTTGCAAGCCATGGGTAACCTCTACCACTCTTGCCCCTAAAATTTTCATTCTTGCCACATTAGGAGCTTGTTTTTTGATATCTACAGTTCCCATATAAATATCGCATTCCAACCCAAAATACGCCGCTGCAGTAGCCAACGCAACCCCATGCTGTCCGGCTCCCGTTTCAGCAATCACCTTTTTCTTACCCATGTATTTTGCAAGCAATGCTTCTCCCATACAATGATTCAGTTTATGGGCACCTGAATGATTCAAATCTTCTCGTTTTGCATACAATTGTACCGTTCCGCCCAAAGCATCGGACAACCGTTCCAAATGGGTAACAGGAGTAGGTCTGCCCTGAAATTCCTTTCTGATTCTGCGAAGCTCTGCAATGAATTTCCTCGATTGACAAATAGAAAAATAAGCTTCTGTAATTTCTGCCATGGCAGCCTTTAATTTATCATCAATATAAACACCGCCATACTTTCCGAAATAGCCTTCCTGATCGGGATAATGTTTAAAATAAGTATCAAAATCAATTCCGTTATAATTCATCATTCATTCCTCCAAATAATAATTATATTCTTAAATTTCTCTTATTCTCCGCCATCGTTTTGAAAATAAATACATCTTTATTCCTCCAAACCTCTGCCACAAAATAAAAATCCTTGACAGAATTAACAACTCTGTCAAGGACGAATTCACATAAATCCGCGGTGCCACCTTGATTTCACGGGTAACCGTGCTCTTTACAGAGTACCATCATACTCCAGACCAATCACGTCGGTCAAACGTCAGTGCATTTAACACTGCCCTCAACAGTCCATATTACGCAAAGAGCCTTTGTGGAACTCACACCATAATCCACTCGCTCGAAAAGACCTGCTCTGCCTTTTTTCTGTCTCAACGGTTTTCTTGTTGATTTAATTATATCACTCTTAACGCTACATGTCAAGACTTTTTTGAATTTTCCAATTCCCTCGTTACTCTCCTGTCTCAATTTCCCCGGAAACAAATTCTGTTTCGTTTTCTCCTAATTCGATATCAGGGATTTCACTACCTACCGGTTCAGAAGGTTCCTCAAGGACAGGTTCCGGTGTAGGTGTAGATTCCGGTGTGGGGGTAGGTGTTGGAGTAGGAGTAGGTCTGGGAGTCCAGTACTCCACCTGACCCGGGTCAATCCCAAATTCTGACAAATTCTGATTAGGATCCAAAATAATATAACGGTCCTTCACCTGTGGACTGGGTTCAATTCGAGGAATAGAAAGTGTTTCCTTTGGTTTTTGCGTCGCAGAAACCGTAGGAGCAGAGGTGGATTGTTTCAGCTTACTGGGTGTATCCATAGCATCCGCAAACAAACTATCCTCTATCAAATCCTTATCATATTCATAATAATATTCACAAAAACGGGTGGGGTCATCCAGTCCTTCTTCATCCAGCTTTTCGGTAGTTCCTTTATCAGAAATATCATTTTCCCATTGCCATCCCGCAAACAGATTCTGACCGATTTCATTCAATTCCAATTGTTCAATTGGTGAACTATATGGATTGTATCCTGCATTTATCATCCCCAATGCCGCTGTTTCGTTTACGACATAGTACTGGTTTTCTAAAAAATTCGCTTCCAAACCGGGCAAAATATTCACGTCCACATCCTGTTGTATATCTATATTCAATGCAACATTAGAAAGCCATAAAAGCTCCTTTGCAGACAAATCGGTTTCTACCGTTTCTGCCGCTAATTTAGATAATTCTTTGGGATTTTTATATTTTGAAACCAATTGTCTTGCAAATGCTTTCACAAAACTTTGCTGGGCACGGATTCTTCCTAAATCTCCGTCTGAATAACCGCAAAAACGAACATAATCTAAAGCATTTTTTCCGTCTAAGGTTTGCTCTCCGGCAGAAAGATGAATCGCCAATCCCTGCACATCATCCTCGTAATCCATTTGCATCGGTACTTGAAGATTAACTCCGCCCAAAGCATCTACAACCTGTTCAAAACCTTCATGCTTAAGTAACACATAACGGTCAACAGGAAGCCCGGTTATCTGCTTCAATTCTTTTTTCAAGCCTTCTATTCCTTGCTCGGAGAAAGATATGCAAAGCTGTTTGTTATTTCTGTCACTTTTTCCCAATGTGTTTTTCGGAACAGACAATAACCGCAAGGTGTTCTGTTCTTTATTAAAAACTGCCATTATCAAGACATCTGCATATTGAAACCGATCAATTCCGCCAATCAGGAAGGTAACAATCTCTTCTTTTCTACCTTCCTCTTTGATTGTAATCTCTTCTCCCGAAGATCCAAACAACAAATTCAGCTTTGTCACGGTGGGATTTTCTCCCTTAATGTGACTGTATACCGCATAATAACAACACCAAAACAAAATCAGAATCGCAATCACGATACCAACTGTCATAATTCGCTTTTGATTGGTTTTCCACCATTTTTTCAGTGCCTTCATCGTTATATCCTTTCTCCTTAATTCAATGCAAGTCCGTTTGTTTCATAAGAAAAAAACCGTTTCATACGTTCCTTCAAATACAAATATTCTTCACCTTTGAGTTCTGGATTTTTGGAAAGCAAACGTCTCGATGCCTCTGCTGCAAGCTGAACAAGGGCAGTATCGGTAAACAAATTTGCTACCTTCAGTTCCGGAACACCATGCTGACGGGTTCCGAAAAATTCACCAATTCCACGAAGCTCCATATCCTTTTGTGCAAGCAAAAAACCATCATTGGTGCTGCACATCATTTTCATTCTTTCGTTGGCAATTTCTGAATTACTTCGACAAATTAAAATACAATAAGACTGTTTATCTCCTCTTCCTACACGGCCTCTTAACTGGTGAAGCTGAGAAAGTCCAAACCGTTCCGCATTTTCTACAATCATCACCGTAGCATTGGGAACATTGACCCCAACCTCCACCACAGTAGTGCTGATTAACACCTGTAACTCTCCTGAGGCAAATTGCTCCATTACCGTATCCTTTTCTTTCAACTTTCCGTGAAGGAATCCCACCCGATAACCCAACAGTTCTCCTGTTTGCAATTTTTGGGCATATTCCGTCACCGCTTGCGCCTCCATCATATCTGATGGGTCAACCAGGGGACAAATAATATAAGCTTGCCTGCCTCCATCCAGCTCTTTTTTTAAAAAACGATAAATTCTGTCGTGCATCTGTTCTCCCACACCATAGGTTTCAATGACTTG
Source organism: Clostridia bacterium (assembly GCA_045540615.1). Taxonomy (GTDB): domain Bacteria; phylum Bacillota; class Clostridia; order HGM11514; family HGM11514; genus SIG438. The sequence goes on along the minus strand of JAZQHN010000123.1, from coordinate 2,126 downwards.
TCTTCCGGGAGGCAGACCATCAATCACAGACAAATCCAAATCACCATATAAAGTAAGCGCTAAGGTTCTCGGAATAGGAGTAGCGGTCATAACAAGCATATTCACATCCTTCCCGTGAGAAAGAGCTGCCCTTTGGCGAACACCAAACCGATGCTGTTCATCCGTAATCACCAATCCCAATCGGGGCATTTTTAATTCTTCGGATAGCACCGCATGGGTTCCTATCACCAAAGCCGCACCATCTGCCGCTTTTTGAAGAGCCTCTGTTTTTTCCTTTTTTTTCATTTTTCCCGTTAAAAGAACACAGTCTATTTCAGAAAAAGGAGCAAAAAATTTCTGAAAAGATTCAAAATGCTGTCGTGCCAAAATCTCAGTAGGTGCCATCATCACAGATTGAAACCCGCTTTTCGCTGCCGCGAACACAGCACAAGCAGAAACAACAGTTTTTCCGGAACCCACATCCCCCTGTACCAATCGGTTCATCACACGGGGCTGTTTTAAATCCTCTAAAATTTCTGAAACTACACGACTTTGTGCATCTGTCAACCGATAAGGTAAGGTATTAGTGAATTGTTCTACCGTATCAGCACCACCAAAAGGTTCCGTTATTAAACTCTGCCGATTTCCACGTAACAAACGCAATCCTGTTGACAATAAAAACAATTCCTCAAAAGCAAACCTTCGTTTAGCAAGAGCAAGATGATGCTCATCCTTTGGAAAATGAATCTGCTCTAACGCAAAATTAATCTCACATAGCTGATAAGCTTCACGAAATTCAGCAGAAAAAATATCTTCTAATTTTCCTTCTGTCTGATTCAGACAATTTCTGATGATACTGACACAAACTTTACGGGACAAACCGGAAACCAAATTGTACTTTGGTAAAATTCTTCCGCAAAAGGTTCCCTCTTGCTCTACCGCCTCAATTTCAGAAACAGTCATCTGCTTTTCATAACCGGAACGGGTTATTTTTCCGTACAGCAAATATTCTTTTCCACGTTCCAGCTTTGCCGCCATATATTTCTGATTAAAAATTAAAACAGGGAGCGCCCCTGTTGCATCGGATACCGCACAACGAAACAAAGAAATGTTTCGTCTGATTCGCTGTTCTCTCGGATTCACCTCTGCTTTGGCACGGATACAAACCGTATCTCCCTCCCTGCACTGTGCAATGGGTACAATTCGAGAACGATCCTCGTAATCTCTCGGGAAAAAATACAACATATCAAATACTGTTTCCACACCAAGAGAACGGAACAGCTTTGCACGCTGTTCCCCTACTCCTTTTATATATTGAATCTTTTTCTCCATCAAAGCGTTCTCTCGCTTCATCCCACTCATTCCTGTTTATTCAACTGATAAAATATAGTGATACACCGGTTGGTCGCCCCGATAACATACTACATCGCAATCTTCAAATACTTCTTCCAGCTCTTCCTTTAACTGCTCTGCTTTTTCCTTTGTGGTTTCTTCACCGTAATAGAGGGTAATCATAGTACTGTCTTCATTAACCAGAGTATGGAGTGCTGCAATTGCCGCTGCGTTTTCATCCGATTCAGAACAAACAACTCCATCGCGGGTCACACCGATAAAGTCCCCTTCCCGAACCTCTACTTCTCCGATTACGGTATTTCTTACTGCATTGGTAACAGAGGCAGTTTCTACCTGAGTCAAAGCACCGCACATTCTGTCAAAATTCTCATCAACAGATTCTCCCGGTTCAAAAGCTGTCAATGCCGCAATACACTGAGGTACCATTTTAGAAGGCACAATCTTTACGCAACAGTCTGTAACCATTTCTGCCGCCTGATTTGCCGCCAAAATAATATTTTTGTTATTGGGAAATACATAAACCGTTTCTCCGTTTGCCTTCTTTATGGCATTCACTATATCTTCCGCACTTGGGTTCATAGTCTGACCGCCTTCAATCACCACATTTAAACCAAGTTCTTTTAAGATATTGCTGATTCCGTTCCCTGCACAAACACCCACAAAAGCAACAGGAACTCTTTCCTGTTCATCAGATGCTTTTTGAGCAGCTTGCTCTTTCATGTTATCAATTTTAATATCCGTCAGGGCTCCTACTGTCATAGCAAGTCCCAAAGCCGTTTCGGGGTGGTCGGTAT
>JAZQHN010000122.1:0-1964 GCA_045540615.1 Clostridia bacterium | reverse complement strand
ATGTTGTCTTCCTAAGACCGCTTGGCCTCCGACTTGGTATATGCAATATTTTTTTCCATTTCTCCCACATCAGCATAAGAGGTGCTGGTAGTATCATACCCGATTTTACTATGAGCCTTTTTGATCATGCCGAAGGTGAGAGCTGCCACCATATCCTTATTGTTTGCAGGTTGGTCAATAAAGGTTTGATTAATTGCTTCATCCCCCAAACAATTTTTACCTACTACATATAAATCTTTTGCATATTCATGTTCAAAAGGAATTTCAACTGAAAATTTACTGTAAGTCAGTTTATTTTCTTCTGATGCAAGCCGAACTGCGGCACGTGCTAATTCACCGTTAGTAACAGTTCCCTGAGGATCATATTCCTTGTCAAACAGTGCTGTTGCATCAAATATCTTTTTCAAAATGTCATCATTTACCATAGAAGAAAAATCTTTTGGTTGGCTGTTGGTATCAATCGCTCTGGAACGGATAATCAAGGAAGCAACTTCAGCTCTTGAAATTCCGTCCTGCAACCGAAGGTTAATTCCGTCATCGCCAATCATAACACCATACATATAGATCCATGCCGCAGCTTCTTTATTTTCTGCCTGATCGGTAATGATGGAAGGCGCAGCGATTCCTTTCGGACTTCCTGCACGATTCCAGAGAATAGAAATAACATCTCCGCGGGTCATAGGCTCATCCGGATAAAACCGATTGTTTTCATCACCCTCTACACCGGAATACATTACATATTCATAGCTCCAATGCTCTGCTGATACGTCTGCAAAGTCCTGGTCTCTCTTTACATCAGTCTTACCAATCATGCGAACAAATTCCGCACGGGTTACCTTCTTGTCCGGTTCAAAGTATCCTTCCGGAGTTCCGCTTACTGTCTTTTCTTCAACCAATTGGCTGACTGCAGAATATGCCCAATGATCCTCGGGTAAATCCGGAAAGCTTGCTGCACCGAATGCAGTTACTGTGCTCATCAAAAGCACCATACACAACAACATTACCAAACTAATTTTTTTCATTTTTTGTTTCCTCCGTTTTTCTATGTTTTTCATGAAGTTCATGATGTTTTTTCTGGGACTGATAAACCATCATGTATCTTTTGTTAGACTGTAGTAAAATAGAAGCAATAATTGATACTTGCAACAGCCATTCCGCAATCGGATAACGTGTCACCCACTCTAATGCTTTCGCACCTGCTCTTAAAATCAAGTCTAAGCCAACAGTAATTTCAAGATCCCACATTTCTGTTAACTGAAGCATATATATCAAACCGAATATGCATAAAATAAGTACAATAGAAATACTGCTGATTAACACGCTGATGTTTTTGCAAAGGTAATTATAGTACAAATCCTTCCGTTTGTTGGTTTGAAAAATCACCAATCCTAAAATTGCTACATAAATCATGTTGCACACGATTACTTGATTGCTGACGCTGACAGCATACCCTGTAGTCAAACCGGAACGAAGAGAAGAAATAATCGCCCATAAAACATACAAGCATCCTACCGCCATATTGCTCTTTTGAAGCGAACTTCTGAATGAATCCTGAAAAAAAGCAAACCCTTCCATCAAGAACAAAATTTGAAATACAAAAAAAGGAATTTGTTCAAAAAAGCCTAATATGATGTACAAAAATGCAGCAAGTAAAATTAATGTATTTCGTCCGTACAACGATTTAACCTTTTTACTCTTTTTTTGATTTCCCTGATAAAGTTTCTTTGATTTCGCCGCCATTTTTCAACCTCCTTTATCTTTGGTTATCATTTATATTATATTATAAATCAACAGAAAAGTAAAGAGATTTTTAAAATTTCTTATTTTCCTGTTTTTTCATCCTTTCTTTTTTCGAAAAAATACATCCGCAATACTCCTGACGATACAACTGATATTGTTCAGATAACTGTGTTGATCGTAAAAATCCACCCCTTTTTTTGAAATCGGAAGGCAAAAACGAAACT
>JAZQHN010000121.1:0-5793 GCA_045540615.1 Clostridia bacterium | reverse complement strand
TGCACTTTTTTATTATATCGGAGGATAAGATGATGCGAAATGAAGTAGACTCTTTGGGAAGATTTGTAATTCCCATCAAATTCAGAAGAATGATGAATATCAATCACGGAGACGAATTACATGTTTCCTACCACAAAGGGGCTTTGTTGGTAAAGAAAATCAATGAGAGCTGTGTTTTTTGCGACAGTTCGGAGCAGTTATTCCCTTTTGAAGAACGGATGGTTTGTAAAAATTGTATGAAAAAAATGAAAGAAATTTATAGGTAAAAAAACTCCTATGACAGAAACGGTCATAGGAGTTTTTTTATTCATCCATCAGTTTTCGAAAGGCAGGAAGACGGAATAACAGTAATGCGGCAAAGAGAGTAAAGAGAAGTTCGGGAAGCAAATAGGCAGCATTGTAGCAGACAGAATACAAATAGACATTCCAACCTTCAGGACACCAAGTGGAAAATACGATAGAGCCTGAGATGAAATGAGAGATAAATCTCAATGCTATGGCAAGAAGAATTCCCAAAATGATGCCTTTGGTTCCTTGTTTACGAAAGAGTCCTGCAATTCCCAAACTGCCGTAAGCCAACAGATAATCAAATAGCAAGCACCCTACCCAGGCAAGAGGCGTGATTCCCCAGGACATGATTCCTCCCAAATCAATGAAAATCTGGACAACGGCATACAACAGAGAAGTCACAAATCCCCATTTGATACCATATCGCAGGGAAATCATGATAATAGGAAGCATACTAAGCAGTGTCACAGAGCCTCCCAATGGCATTGCCCACACCTTAATCAGGCTGAGCACGGATGCAAGAGCAATCATCACAGCACTTGCAACCAGTTGTTGAGTTTTTTGTTGCATAAAAAACATCCTTTCTGCTCAAAGATTCGTTTCCCCGGATTGAGCCCGTCAGAGGAAAGAAATGAACAGAGAAAAGGGCTGTGGAAAATAATCCACAGCCCCTAACAGCAACAATTATTTTCCCTACGTCGGCATTATCCGAATCAGGTCCGCTAATCGCTTAGCATGGGTCGAACTCTTCAGAGTTCCTCTCAGCCTGTTATACAAGCTCCCCTATTCATTTCATAATCATTATACCATTTCTTAGCGAAAAAGTCAATCCTTTGGTAAATTTTTTCTTAAAATAGGATTATTATAATGAACTTTTTGATAATTGTCAAGACAAAATTTGTAAAAAAAAGGTTGACAAAAGGGGGTAAACTGTATATAATTATTTATAAGTATAAGTTGGCGCTATGAATCCCGACGATTTATGGCGCTGTTTCAATCGTAACGGGAGGAATGACGATGGCGAAAATCAGCGAATTGTTTGGCACAATGGTGTTTAACGACAATGTAATGCAGGAAAAATTGCCCCACGATACTTATAAAAAACTGAAAAAATCCATGGCAGAAAACAAAACCTTGGACCGATCCATTGCGGACGTGGTAGCCAATGCCATGAAGGATTGGGCAATTGAGAAGGGAGCGACTCATTATACTCATTGGTTTCAACCCTTGACCGGGATTACTGCTGAAAAGCACGACAGCTTTATCACTCCTACCGGAGATGGAAAAGTCATTATGGAATTTTCGGGAAAAGAGTTGATTAAAGGGGAACCTGATGCCTCCAGCTTTCCCTCCGGCGGACTCCGTGCCACCTTTGAAGCACGGGGCTATACTGCATGGGACCCTACCTCTTATGCTTTTATTAAGGATGCTACCCTTTGTATTCCCACCGCCTTTTGTTCCTACGGCGGAGAGGCTTTGGATAAAAAAACACCTTTGCTTCGTTCTATGGAAGCCATTGATAAGCAAGCAAGAAGAATTTTAAAGTTATTTGGAAAAGAAACGTCTCAGGTGCTTGCTACCGTTGGTGCGGAACAGGAATATTTTTTGGTGGATGAAGCCTTGTATCGCGAGAGAAAGGATTTGATTTTTACGGGTCGAACCCTGTTTGGAGCAAAGCCTCCTAAGGGTCAGGAAATGGAAGACCATTATTTTGGTGTTATTAAGCCCAGAGTATCTGCCTTTATGAAGGAATTGGATGAAGAGCTTTGGAAGCTTGGGATTATGGCAAAAACCAAGCATAATGAAGCAGCTCCCGCTCAGCATGAGCTGGCGCCCATTTTTACCAGCACAAACTTAGCAACCGACCAGAATCAGCTAACCATGGAGTTTATGAAAACCTTGGCGGGGCATCATGGCCTTGTATGCCTTCTTCACGAAAAACCCTTTGCAGGAGTCAACGGAAGCGGTAAGCATAACAACTGGGCGTTGTCTACGGCAGAGGGAGAAAATCTCATGGATCCGGGGAAAACTCCTCATGAAAACGCACAATTTCTGCTCTTCTTAAGTGCAGTTATCAAAGCGGTGAATGAGCATCAGGATTTACTTCGCATTTCCATTGCCAGTGCGGGGAATGACCACCGTTTGGGTGCCAATGAAGCACCTCCTGCCATTGTTTCCATGTTTTTAGGAGAAGAATTGACGGAGATTATGGAATCTGTTGCCAATGATACCGATTATGACGGTCATGAAAAGGTGAAAATGGAGCTGGGTGTCCATATTATGCCTCAGTTTTCTAAGGATACCACGGATCGAAACAGAACCTCGCCCTTCGCTTTTACGGGAAATAAATTTGAATTTCGTATGTTGGGTTCTTCTCAGTCTATTTCCGACCCTAATGTGGTACTCAATACCATTGTAGCAGATGTGTTGAAAGAATTTGCAGATGAGCTGGAGCAAGCAGAGGATTTTTCTTCCGCGTTGAATCAGTTGATTGGAAGAGTATATCAAGAAAATAAGCGGATTATCTTTAATGGAAATAATTACTCTGATGAGTGGGTAAAGGAAGCGGAGCAAAGAGGTCTTTTGAATTTATTGACTACGGCGGATGCCATTCCTTGTTTTGAATCAGACAAAAATATTGCTTTGTTTACGGCTCATAATGTATTCTCAGAAAGTGAAATTGTTTCCCGAACGGAAATTTTATTGGATCATTACTGTAAGGTTTTAAATATTGAAGCTATGACCATGCTTGAAATGGCAAGGCAAGATATTTTACCCTCTGCTATGACCTTTAGCCGTGAAGTGACCGAAACTGCCCTTGCCAAAAAACAGCTGGGATTGTCACCCAAAATGGAAGAAGGCTTAGCAGAAAAGCTGACCTTATTATTAAACAATCTTCAAGAAAACATTGAACAATTGGAACAAATCATGATGCAAACCAAAGAGTTTGATGATGTGAAAGCCGGAGCACAATATTATAAAAATGAAGTTTGTTCCGCAATGGATGCTTTACGAAAGACAGCAGATGCATTGGAAGTGATTTGCGGAAAAGAATATTGGCCCTATCCCACTTACAGCGAATTATTATTTGGAGTTTAAAAAATAGAGACACACCTGATTGAGTTTGGGTGTGTCTTTTTTATGTTATTTAAATGTTTACCTGTAAATCTCTTTCATTTTTTTCATACAATCTCTGCAAACCATTCGTTCTTCAAAAGGGAATAACTGCTCGGCACTGTCGCAAAAAACACAGCTCTCATTGATTTTCTTTACCAATAAAGCACCTTTATGGTAGGAAACATGTAATTCGTCTCCGTGATTGATATTCATCATTCTTCTGAATTTAATGGGAATTACAAATCTTCCCAAAGAGTCTACCTCATTTCGCATCATCTTATCCTCCGATATAATAAAAAAGTGCATTGCAGGAGCAATGCACCGAAAAATGCACCACTCCGATTGCTGCGACACAATAATTCCGTTTACTTCACATAAGCAAATGAAATGGAGCATGCATTTTTACCAAAGGATAAAAATACACGCTTATGCGAAGTAGTTTTAGGAATATTTAATTGCGTCGCAACATTATTATATCACAATTTACAATCTTTGTAAATGCTTTTGTAAAAAATAAAAAGGAAAATTTTTACAAAAAAAGAATGCATAGGATTTCCTATGCATTCAGAGCTCATTGGTTTTATTTTTCTCCAAAATATTCTTCCGGTTTGTCAAAATAATTCCAGTCGGGGGTCATGGGATTAGCAAGAGAAAAATCACCCATGGTTACATCACTGCTTCCTTCCACTTGAAGCTGAATATGATTAATTAATTGAAATTCAATGTAACATGCCAACATGGATTGAACCAAAAAGCTTTCGTGCCCCGGGGTACATTCCGAACGAAATGCTTCGGAGAAATTCATGGTATAAAGTCCGCTTTCTTCGTTAAAATCAGTATTGATCACAGACGCATTGGCAGGAAGAATATTCTGTTTGTTATCAGGATCCTCGGTGCCTCGATGCATTTCTTCAATAATCAGCTTTTGTGCATTGTCTTCTCCGGCGGGAATCAGTCTGTATTCCCGTGTCAGCTTAGTATTTTCTTTGTTGGGGAAATACAGATACAGCATCCAGATAGGGAAATTGGCTTCTCCTGCCATATCTACCAAACGGGTGTGGTAAGGATACTGGAAATAACCGGGCAATTGCTCACCATTACAAAGGAGATTTACCTTTGCAATTTTATTTCCTTCTGTTCGTTCTCCCTGAGAAACCGCCAAGGCACAAAGCTCATTGATATACAAAAAATCGGTTTCGGAAATTTTTTTGATTTCTTTGGAAAAATCCACACTCAAAGTATTTCCGTCCACTGTAGCCGAAAGAACAGAGGTGTTTTCCGGAAATAAATTGTAATTTCCTTTGACCATTTCGGAAACATAGAGGAGGGGCAACTCCTCTTGTGCATAGACCTCCTTAGAAGAACGGTTGATATTTTCTCCTGATGCATCCAGAGAATAAACATCAATACTGATGGTTTCTTTTGGTTCAGTCAAAGGGTTACAGCCTGAAAGTACCAAAATGAATACGGTAAACAGTGCAATTATTTTTTTCATTTCTTTTCCTCCTTTTAAGATAGCAAAGATTCCAATAAACTGTTATATTGAATTTGAATTGCCTTTTCATCAGCAATTTTCCTTTCCTATTAATCATAACAAAAAACGGCGTTATTGTCAATATTTTTCTTGATTATGCTTATTGAATATGATATAATGATTTCAAGTGAACCCTTAACTCAGCGATATAAATTCCTTGCAGTTTCACCAAAATGAATGTGATTGATGAGGAGGAAACAGAATGAATGTTTTAATTGTAGTAGATATGCAAAATGATTTTATTGACGGCGCTTTGGGCACAAAAGAAGCGATGAAGATTGTACCCCGTGTGGCAGAAAAAATCAAGGAGTTTGACGGTACTGTTTTGTTCACAAGAGATACCCATGAAACAGACTATCTTCAGACTCAGGAGGGAAGAAAATTACCGGTAGAACACTGCATTCGAAATACGGAAGGCTGGCAGCTTGCCCCTGCTATAGAAGCACTTCGGACTACGACTCCTATTGACAAGCCCACCTTCGGAAGTATTGCCCTTTGTGAGAAACTGAAGGAACTGAATCCTGAAAGTGTCACTTTAGTGGGGCTTTGCACCGATATTTGTGTGATTTCCAATGCTATGCTCATTAAGGCAAATTTCCCTGAGATTCCGGTACTTGTGATTGAGAATTGTTGTGCCGGAGTTACCCCAGAAAGCCATGCCAGAGCCTTGGAAGCTATGAAAATGTGTCAGATTGAGGTAGAGTGAAGAGCGTGCAAAAGATATTATGTTGACAGATGCGATGTTCTATGATACAATGGAATTGAAACTGGTGATAAAAAGGAGGAAAAATCATGAAACAAGGAAAAGCATTACTGATTAATAATATGGTTTCTTTGCTGATGGGTGGAGTATC
>JAZQHN010000120.1:0-6110 GCA_045540615.1 Clostridia bacterium | reverse complement strand
CGAATTTAATTTAGCTACTCCAAAGGAGTTGGAGTGATTTCATTGAAGATAAAATCAAAGAATGAACCAAGTGGTATGAATGGCACTTCTTGCCGGAAAGGTAATTGATAAAGTGGAGAAGTGATATGAAAGAAAAATTATGGAAATGGTTTCCTGTTTTGGGGGCGATGTTGGTGTTTTTGCTGTCGACCGTTGTGTTGACCAATGACACGGGGCTTGCCAACAACGGAGATTTTTACCGTGTGATGAAGGTAAATCGGATTTCGTTTTCTGATGACACCAATCAAGCATGGCAGTATCAATCAGATTATGTGATGGAGCTGGAAGGTCAAGGCTTTTTTGAGCGACTGGGCTCTACCTGGTCTATGGCACAGGAGGAATTGTACGATTCTCCTCAGTTTATGTTTGTCAAATTGGCAAAGAGCATTAATTTTTTAATTAATTCCGTGATAAAAGCTCCTGTTGAAACCTTTCGGATTGAGGTGTTAAGCGGCATCTATCTGCTTCTGTTTTCTTTTGGAGTATGGGGGATTTTATCCTTTTTTCAACAATGGAGAGCAAGGCTTTGTGCTTTATTATTACTCCTGTTTATCTTTTGCGACATGGGGTATTTACTGTATTTTCATTCCTTTTACGGAGAAGCATTGCAGTTCGTTTGTGTGATGATTATAATAGGAGCATTGCTTCATTTAACAAAAAAACCGTCTGTGGGATGGTTTTTGGTGCTGATGCTCAGTACTTATTTTCTGGCAGGTGCTAAGCTTGCCAACGTCCCTTATGCTCTTTGTATTTTACTTGTGGGAATGCTGTTGGTAAGAAAAAGAAAATGGTTGATTTTGCCGGGGATTGGAACAGGGATTCTGATTTTATTATTGCTTGGTTCCATTCCTGACTGGATGAATCATGATACCACCTATCAATCTGTTTTCTTCGGAATTTTAAAAGAAAGTCCTACTCCGGAGGCAGATGTGGCAGAATTGGGACTGCCGGCAGACTATGTTTCCCTTCAGAATACCCATGCTTATTTTGAGGAATATCCCATTGATATTACTTCAGAAGAATTTCAAACGCAGTTTTTTGATCGTATCGGAAAAACAGATGTGGTAGGATTTTACCTGAAGCATCCGATTAGATTTATACAAAAGCTGTCCCGTGCGATTTCTTACAGCGGTTCTGTTCGTCCGCCCTCTTTGGCAAACAGCGGTTCTGAGCGAATGGGTATGACAAACCGTTATAGCCTATGGAGTAATGTGCGGCTTTCTACAAAAATGTTATACACGCCTTGGGTTATTTGGATATTATTGATTGCAATGGGATTGGGTGCGGTTTTTTGGTTTATTATTTGTCTGAGAAAAAAACAGCTTAATCCGTTGTTTCTTCTCTTCCTATTGTTGTTTGTTGGTTTATGTGTGAATCTGGTACTGCCTGTTGCAGGAAACGGAGAAGCGGATTTGGCAAAGCATATGTTTTTTATGATTCATTTGGTGGACATTGCAGTTGCAACAGGCGTAATAATTTTAATTGATCAGATACCTAAATGGAAATGGAAAACGGTGCTTCCTGTTATAGTGGTTGCTTTTATTTGTATGATATGTCATATTTCCTTTTATGGAGAAACCATTTTTTTCGGTGGTTATCAATGGACGGTATTGCAGGAAACAGAGACTTCAAAAACAATGGTTTGCAATGAAATCGTGGAAATATTGCCTTTTGATGAAACCGGAGAGTACGGTCAGAACAGTTGGGCAGACAGTGAGCTTCGAAACTATTTGAATACAGAATTTTTCTCAGAAAAGGATTATAAAAAATTGCTTCCCATGACCTATCAGGTTTGCCTTAGCGGTTCTTTCAGAGATAGGGCAGAAAAGGGATGGCATCCGTTAATTTGGACCCATGAACCCAACACAGCGGCATCCTTATGGGAAGAATCCTGGCGGATGAGTGTAACGGATCAGGTTGCATTATTAACATTGAAACAATATGAGGCAGGCGGATTTCAAAGAAGGTTACATCAGGACTACTGGCTGGCAGACCCTTACGGAAGTAATGATTCTATGGTACGGTATGCCGACAAATTCGGTCAGGTGTTGCATCGGGATGCCAATCAACCGACAGGTGTCCGTCCTGTGATTACCATAAGAAAATAAGATGCTTTTACCATAACGAAAGCGAGATCTATACTGATTAGTACAATCGTTAAATTTATTTTTGTTAGGAGGAAAAAAATGATTACACCATATCAACTGACAACTATTTATGTTTCCCAAAGCAAAGGAAACGACAATTGGCCGGGATTTTACCCGGAACCCACCGAAAAAAATCAAGGACCGGTAAAAACACTGGAAAGGGCATTGGAACAAGTTGCAGAAATGCGTCAATTTGGCATCGATCAACCTGTTACTATTTGCATGGTTGATGAGGAATATAGTGTTACAAAACCAATTGTTATTAACGAAACAATGTATGGTATTACCATCGATTCGGAAAAAGGCTGTGTCATCAGCGGCGGTATCCGACTTGAAAATTTTGTAAAGGATACCTTCAATGGAAGGGAATGTTTTTCTGCTCCGCTGCCTGAAGGGATTTGGTTTACCGACCTTTATGTAGACGGACTTCGTGCCGACACCACCCGTTATCCTAAAGAAGGAACCTTAGAGCCTGAGGAAGTGGAAAACAAAAGCAGCAATTTGTCTGCATCTTCCTCCTGGTTCATTGCCAAAAAAGAGGATTTAGAGATAATCAGAAAATTCAGAAATTTCGGGGATTGCTATATCAGCTATAACCATTATTGGATTGACGAGCATACCCCCATCAAATCTTACGATATGGAAACGGGGAAAATCGAATTTGCCTATCCGTCTCGTTTTACTATTGAGCCTACTCATGACCGTGCGGCTTTGCATTATATTATTGAAAATGTCGGGGAGAGCTTTTGCCATCCCAACGAATGGTATGCTGACCGAGAAAAGGGAAGGGTGTATTACATTCCGCGAAATGAAGAACAGACTCCGGAAAACATTTCTGTTTATGCCCCTGTTTGTTCTCAATTGTTTCTGATAGAAGGAAAGGCTGACAAAAAGGCAAAAAATATCAACTTCCGCAATCTGACTTTTGCATATACCAAGGGCGAATACAGCAGTAAACAAGATGTTCAAGGTGAGATAAAAGACAATCATCCCGGATATGCCAGTGACCCTCAGGCGGTATGTTCTGCACATGGTTCTATTTCTTTTTCTTATGCTCAAAACTGCGAATTGACAGAATGTACCTTGCGAAATCTTGGCGTTCATGGAATTGATATTGAAAAAGGGTGCCATAGAATCCGTATTACAGCAAACAAGTTTTATGATTTGGGTGCGGGCGGCATCAAAATGAACGGAGGTGCTGCAGGAAGTGAGTTGTGTGATCATACCTGCGGCAATGTGATTTCCGATAACCTGATTTATCACTGTGGAAGACGGTATTTTTCTGCTTGCGGAATTTTGGTAAAGCATTCTTATGAAAATACCATTTCTCACAATACCATTCATGATTTGTATTATACCGGTATTTCGGTTGGTTGGATATGGGGATACGAGGATTCCATTACCCGTGATAATCTGATTGAAGCCAATCATATTTATAACTTGGGGCAAGGAAAGTTGTCTGACATGGGAGGAATTTATCTTCTTGGCAAACAATCGGGCACCATTGTGCGAGGAAATTTGATTCATGATATCACCTGTGCTCATTACGGCGGATGGGGATTGTATACAGACGAGGGTAGCAGTTATATTACCTTGGAAAACAATATTTGTTATCGGTTAAATTGCAATTGCTTCCATCAGCATTACGGCAGTATGAATACGGTGCGGAACAACATTTTTGTTCAATCGAAAGAAGCACCGGTCAGAATGGGAAGATTTGAATTTCATGTAGGCATTTTATGTGAAAGAAATATTATTGTCAGTCACGGAACTCCCATTTATCAGGTAGGAGCTTTTGATTGGGGAATTGACGGCTTTGTTCATGTGTTATCGGCAAATAATAATCTGATGTTTGATACAAAACGGGAAACAAAAATCATGCGAATTCATGACAAAGAGTATTCTTTAGAGGAGGCAAGAACAATCCTCGGATTGGAAACAGACGGTGTGGTGGCAGACCCCTTGTTTACAAATCCGGAACAGGGTGATTTTACTTTGAAAAAGGATTCTCCGGCATGGGAAATCGGCTTCAGACCCATCGATATGAGCCGGGTAGGATACCGAAAAGAAAGAAAAACACAGATTGAATAATATAAAAATAAATAAAAAGGAGAAAAAACTATGGCAATTTATTATATAGATCCTATTATTGGCAGCAATCAAAACGATGGTCTTTCGGAGGAGTTTCCTCTGAAATCCAATGAGAATTTGATTCCAAAGCCGGGTGATTCCGTGCTTTATAAAAGAGGTTCTTTTATTCGTGGGTGGCTGAATAACAGAAGCGGTGAAGAGGGAAAACCCATTCTTTACGGCGCATATGGAGAAGGCGAATTACCCGTTTTTTGCGGTTCTTTGGATTTGAAGGATGAATCTTTATGGACAGAGGAGTCAGAAAATATTTGGTACACCGATGCATTAGGTACGGATGAAGCAGGTAATTTTATTTTTGATAACGGAGAATGTGGAATTTTAAAATGGGAGAAGGAGGATCTTTGTCAGCAGGGAGATTTTTATGATGACAATTTCGGATGTCGGAATCAAGGAATCCTTGTTCCTCACAGACTCTACTTTTATTCCAAAGGAAATCCCGCTCATTTCTATCATCAATTAGAGGTGGCAGTATGCGGGCACAGAACTCTTGCCAATAATGGGCATGATATGATTTTTGAAAATTTGAGATTCATTCGTATTGCTTCTCACGGAATTTCAGGGGACAAGCCCAGTCGAAACATTACGGTAAAAAATTGCGAGTTTGAATATATTGGCGGAATGGTATGGAGCAAGGAACGTCAAATTCGTTTCGGTAACGCAATTGAAACTTGGGATGTGGGAGAAAACATTAGTGTCAAAGGCTGTCGGTTTTGTGAAATTTATGACTCGGCAGTTACTCATCAGGGAAGCAAACATTGCGAACCGGGAAAGAATCTTGATTTTTCCGATAATGTATTTATCAAATGCGGTATGGGTGCTTTTGAGCTTCGGGACCGTATGCCTATTAATTCCAAATTTAATAATAATATTTGTATAGATGCGGGATTGGGTTTTTCGCACCAAGGGATTGAATTGCCCCGCAATTCAGAAATATGGCCTCAGCCTATGGGACACCACATTTTTATGTGGAGAGTGGAACAACCCACCGAAGGCGGAAATTTAGAAATTAAGAATAATATTTTCTGCAATGCTCCCCATGGCGCAGCAATTTATTCTATTATATCTGTTGAAGCAGAGGCACAGGCGCAAATAGAAGGAAATATTTATTATACGGATAATACTGAACTTCTGACTCGCTTGCATGGTAAAAATTATAAAAACTTTGAAGAGTACGAAGAAAAAGATGCTGTATATCATGATAGAAAAGCTTTGAAGCTGTAAGAAAAATTTCAATAGAAATTTTAAAAATGTACGATTCTTCTCTTGCAATTTTAAATAATTTAGTATATAATAAAAGATATGAATTTTATAAGGGGTGAAATAATGTCGGCAATCGGATTTGATAATGAAAAATATCTGACCATGCAATCCCAATATATCCGCGACCGTATTTCAAAATTTGGCGGAAAGCTATATTTGGAATTCGGCGGAAAATTATTTGATGATTATCATGCGTCTCGCGTGCTGCCCGGTTTTGAACCTGACAGTAAATTGAAAATGCTGCTTCAGTTAAAGGAACGTGTGGAAATTGTTATTACAATCAACGCGGCGGATATTGAAAAAAACAAATTGCGCAGTGATTTGGGAATTACTTATGACTTGGATGTAATCCGATTGATTGACTGTTTCCGTTCCATCGGTCTTTATGTGGGCAGTGTTGTTATGACCCGATTTGACGGACAAGCAACCGTTATCGCGTTCCAAAAACGGCTGGAATCTTTGGGAATCCGCGTATATCGGCATTATACCATAGAAGGCTACCCTTCCGATATT
>JAZQHN010000119.1:0-3077 GCA_045540615.1 Clostridia bacterium | reverse complement strand
TACATAAGCAGTAATATAGTTGGGTTTTTCAATATTTTAGAGGCATGTCGTCATCATGAAGTGGAGCATCTTGTGTATGCATCCTCATCTTCGGTATACGGCACCAATAAAAAAATCCCCTATTCCACAGAGGATAAATCGGATTGCCCTGTTTCTTTATATGCCGCTACCAAGAAATCAAATGAGCTAATGGCACATTCATATTCAAAATTATACGGAATTCCCGTAACGGGATTGAGATTTTTTACTGTATACGGACCTATGGGTCGGCCTGATATGGCATATTTTAGTTTTACAGATAAATTGGCAAAAGGAGAAACCATTCGTATTTTCAATTATGGTAACTGTAAAAGGGATTTTACTTATGTGGATGATATTGTTACAGGCGTGATGAATGTAATGAAAAAACCGCCTCTTGAAAATGAAGACGGGGTCAGATGCAAGGTTTACAATATCGGAAATAATCATCCGGAAAATCTGTTGGAATTTGTAGATATTTTGCAACAGGAATTGGTAAATGCCGGAGTGTTACCCAAAGATTACAATTTTGAAAGCCATAAGGAATTGGTTCCCATGCAACCGGGTGATGTTGAGGTTACTTATGCGGATGTAGAGGATCTGATTCGCGATTTTGATTTCAAACCTTCCACCTCTTTGAGAACAGGATTGCGGAATTTTGCCAAGTGGTACAAAGAATATTACGGATAAGCAAAACTCCGGAAGGAATGTCCTTCCGGAGTTTTTTAAAATAAAGAAGAATATGATTTTCAAAAAGTAAACAGAGAACAGTAAAAAATATAGACAAATGAAGATAAAACTGTTATAATAAAAAAGAAGGCATTATGTTACAAGGAGAAGGTGGAAAAGATGGGTATAACCTTTTTTTACGGAACAGATAGAGAATGTTTAAGAGAGTATTGTTTTGCGCGTGCTTGTGAACAAAAGAATACAATTCTTATTGTTCCTGAGCAGTTTTCTCTTTCCGGAGAAACCGCCTTTTTATCTCTGCAAAAATATGGAACAACAGTTACAACCTTTCGGCGGTTTGCAAGAGAAATTTTCGAACAAACCGGTACCGGCGGTGAATATGTTCCCGGTTCTGCTAAATTGATTTTAATGGAACAAGCATTACAGCAATGTGAGCCTCGTCTTACGGTATATAAAACCAGTACGGGAAAAAAAGGATTTGCAGACACCATGTGCAAGACCGTTTCAGAACTGAAGCATGCTGATATTTTGCCTCAATCTTTGCTTGCAAAAAAAGAGGAGCTATCGGAGCATCCTTATCTTCAGGAAAAATTAACTGATATGGCATTGATTTATCAAAGATTTTCAGAACTGACGGAAAAGGCGGGAAGAGATGCAGATGATGATTTAACACGGTTAACACAGCTTTTGTCTGATCGTCCTGAATCTTTTGAGCTTTCTGATAAACGAATTATTTTATATTATTTCAGCGGATTTACAGCACAGGAAAGAAATTTGATTTCTATTTTAAATACCTTGTGCAATCATTTGTATATCGGTCTTGTTACAGAGGATAATAAGCAAACAGAAACCACTAAGCTTTGTTTTTATTCTACCATTCGGAACATCAAAGCGTTTTCAAATCTGAATCCGGAATTTGTATCAGTTGACGGAAAGACTCGGGATGACGAGCTTTCCTTTTTGTCAGAGCAATATTTTACCTATCCCGGAACAAAATGGACAAAAGAGCCGGAACAATTGCAACTGTTTGCTGCAGAAAATCTTTATTTGGAGGTGCAGATGGTTGCAGCTGAGATTGTACGACTTTGTCGCGAAGAGGGTATGAGATATCGGGATTTTGCTGTTGTAGCAAGAAATTTATCTGAATATGAAGATTTTTTAGAACAAGTGTTTCCTCAATTTGATATTCCGATTTTTACCGACCGTAAAGAACTGCTGACAGCTCATCCTTTGGTTACTTTTTTGCTTTCAATTGGCGATATTTTTGAATATCATTGGAATTACGAATCTGTTTTTCATTATGTAAAATCCTATTTTAGTCCTCTGACACAGGAAGAGGGGGACAGACTGGAAAATTTTGCACTTGCTTACGGAATATCCGGGAATATCTGGACGGATCAGCAGAAATGGCAGGAGAGAGCGGACAAAGCTTTTTCAGATGAAGAATGCGGATTTTTAAGAGATGATATAGAACAATTGCGAAATACTTTGATTACCCCTTTAAAGGATCTTTGGGATAAAGTAAAAGGAGGCCATTCTTACCGTACCCAGGCAGAGGAATTGTTTCTCTTTTTAGAATCTTTGGGAATGTATGAAAAATTAACGGAGAAAACAGACTCTTTTATGCAAAAGGGAGAACAACGTCTTAGTGAAGAGTACCGACAAATATGGAACATCCTTCTTCATGTTCTGGATCAGGTTGTAACCTTGGTAGGAGAAGAAAAAGGAACTTTTTCCAAATTTATGGAGCTTTTAGAGGAAGGATTTTGTGCTTCTGCGGTTGGAACGGTGCCACAAAGCTTGGATTGTGTGACCATCAGCTCTGCTGACCGTTTTGTAGGAGAAGGAGTTCCTTGCTTGTTCGTGTTGGGCGTTAACGAGGGTGAATTTCCTGCAAGTGGCGAGTGGGGTGGATTGTTAGACGGAACAGAACGGGATATTTTAGAAGCTGTTGGTCTTGAAACAGCCACAGGCCGTCAAAAATCTGCTTATATGGAACAGGAAATTATTTATAAAGTATTTTCTCTTGCCAAATCTCGCTTAGTGATTACATACCGAAAAAGTGATATGGACCAAACGTCAAGAGTTGCTTCTCAAATTGTGGACAGAGTTCAGGAGTTATTCCCCTTATTGGTCACAAAAGAAACAATGCCTGAGGTCAGTGCCCCTGGATATACTTTTGCAAAAATGGCAGAGCATCCTGAGAAATACAGTAAGGTAATGGAGTGGTTTGAAGCCCGTGATGATTGGAAGGAACGGATTTTTATGCTGAACCGAAAAGGAGACAGCCAACAAGTGTCATTGTCTCCGTAAACGATAAGCAAATTATATCACAATGGATTGAATGTCAGTGTGTCACGGTTAGAACG
>JAZQHN010000118.1:0-9952 GCA_045540615.1 Clostridia bacterium | reverse complement strand
CTCCTCATTTCACCGAGGAAAATGTGGCAAAGGAGCAGGGAATCATTGGTCAGGAAATCAGAATGTACGAGGATGACCCGGGTTGGAGAAGCTACTTTAACGTAATTGAAGCCATGTATCACCATAATACCGTCCGTCGCGATATTGCAGGAACGGTGGAAAGCATCGGAAAAATTACCCCTGAGCTTCTCTATGATTGCTACAACACCTTCTATCACCCCTCCAACATGATTTTGTTCTGCACAGGAAATGTTGATCCGAAAAGGGTGGTAGAAATTGCAGACCAGCTGATTTCACCAAAATTAGAAGATTTAGGAACCATAACCCGTTATTTCCCCGAAGAACCGGAAACGGTATTCCAAAAAGAAAAACGTCAGACTATGTCTGTGGCTCAGCCTCTCTTTTACGTGGGAATCAAAGGAAAACCGGAAGAAGATTTGTTCCGTCAGGAATTATTATACTCTGTTTTAATGGAAGCAGTATTGGGAAAAAGCTCCTCCCTCTATCAAGAGCTTTACAGCAAAGGTCTCATTACCCCCTCTTTTGCTACAGAGGTAAGCTGCGAAAGAAATTATGCTCACCTGATTTTAGGCGGATCAGCCTCTGACCCTGAAGCAACTGCAAAAGCCATTACCAAAGGCTTGGAACAAATCAGAAAAACGGGGCTTTCCCAACAAGATTTTTCCCGTGCAAAAAAAGTGGTATTGGGTGATATAATCCGTATTTTCAATAGTGTGGAACAAATTGCCAACAATTTTATTAACACCCTCTTCCGCGGTGCCTCTCTGTTTGATGCTCCCGCCATTTTGGAGGAAATGACCATAGAAAATTGCAACGAGGCAATGAATCAGCTGTTCCGGGAAGAAAAAACGGTATTATCCATCGTATCTCAATAAGGAGTTGATTCCAATGAAACATACAATCGGCTTTCCCGGATTCGGATGGGAATTCACATTAGATCGGGTTGCCTTCACTTTGTTTGGCAAGGACATTTATTGGTACGGTCTCATCATTGCCCTGGGATTGGTATTAGGAACTGTCATTGCTTTGAAAAATGCAAAAAAAATCGGTTTTTCTACAGAGTATATCTACGATTATCTTCTGTGGGCAATCCCGGCATGCATCATCGGTGCAAGAACCTATTATGTGGCAACGAGCTGGAGTGATTATCAGGACAATCCCATTTCCGCCCTGTATTTTTGGGAAGGGGGTATTGCGGTTTACGGTGCCATTATTGCCGCTATTCTTACTATGCTGATTTTTTGTAAAGTAAAGAAAATTTCTCTTTATGATATGCTGGATTGCTGCTCAATCGGTTTGATTTTAGGACAGGCAATCGGGCGCTGGGGAAATTTTGTAAACATGGAGGCATACGGCAGCGTCACCACCCTCCCCTGGAGAATGAGCATTGAGGAGGCAGGAAGAATATTGGAGGTGCACCCCACCTTTCTTTACGAATCCTTATGGAATTTTATCGGATTTGCCTTGCTCCTGTTTTTGTTTTATAAAAAGAGAAGCTTTCAGGGAAAGGTATTCTGGAGTTATTTGTTATGGTATGGTATCGGCAGATTCTTCATTGAAGGCTTGCGGACAGACAGTCTGTATGTAGGTGATTTCAGAATTTCTCAAATCGTGGCAATTCTTTCTGTGATTTTATCTGTAATCATGCTAATCCGCTTGAAAAGAAAACAAGAAAGGAACCCACTCTAATGACAAAAACAAATGCCATGCGGCAACTGGATAAAGCAAAAATCAGCTATGAAGCCCTAACCTACGAGGTGGACGAATCGGATTTGTCTGGCATGCATATCGTGTCTCAAATCAATATCCCTGCTCCTCGTGTCTTTAAAACATTGGTCGCAAGAGGAGACAAAAAGGGGCTCTGTGTGTTCTGCATTCCTGTAGACAAAGAAGTAGATTTAAAAAAAGCCGCCCTTGCGGCAGGAGAAAAGAGGGTGGAATTGATTGCCGTAAAAGAACTGTTGGGCTTAACGGGATACATCAGGGGAGGTTGCTCCCCCATCGGCATGAAGAAAAAATTTCCTACTTATATCGAAGAATCTGCTTTGAATTTTGATAAAATTACGGTAAGTGCAGGCGTCAGAGGTTGTCAGCTCCTTCTAAATCCCAAAGAACTGATTGATTTTGTAGGTGCTATCCCCTGCCATATTACTGCAGAACAAGTATAAAAAATAATATTTATACCAAAAAGACGTTAGAGATTTTTTCTAACGTCTTTTTGTGTTCCGAGCTACTTACATCTCCTTTTAGATACCACCCTGAGTTACGTCACCATGAATCCCAAGCTGATTCTTTTCTATTTGCCGTTTCAAATCTCCGAACATACAGAATATCATAAACTTACATTCATAACCGTCAAAATACAACCGTTGTTCCCATTCATTCTGATTAATAAACGCTATGATTTCCTGCCAAATCTTATCGTCAACAGCTCTTTTTTGTACCGTATCCAACAATCCTGCCATGACCATTTTATTAATCTGACCGTAAAATTTCAAGTTTTCCCAGGAATGTCTTTGCACCCCTTTGGTCTTGTCCAGTTCTTCTTCAATCACCGTTTCAAATGCTTCACAGCAAGCCAGTCCCTTTCGGAAACAGGCTTCATTTCCTTCGGACAAAATATGCAGTTCATTTCTCATCACATGGGGCATTCCGCATTCGGACATAGTTTCAAGATATTCCTTCACCAATTGATAAGAGGAACCAAATTCTGATTTTAAAATGTCCTCACATTCGGTATCAAAATCACAGTTTTTATTCCAAAGAGTTCTTGCCATCATCTGCATTCCCAAGACTGTAGGAGAGAAATTACGCTGTCCCTGACAGCTGATTAATCCTGTAAATCCGTTTTTCTCATAATGGCTCAAATCCTCATGAATGATTTTTGCCGTTTGAATTCTGCCCGGGTCACGATAGCAATCCCACATGAAATAATAGTCAAACACCTGACATTCTCCTGTAAAGGTTTCTCTCCAACCATTTAAGTAAGCCGCAAATTCCTCAGTATTTTGTGGGAAAGTAACTTTGTTTAAAACAAACTCTTTCATTTCATAAGAGGTTTCTGTGGTAAGTGGCATAGAGTAAGAACGGCTGATGGGGCAGTACATCAGAACAAAGCGGTCAGGATTTGAAATTCTGACCGTTTCCGGCGGCCAAAGTAAATCTACATAAATGCAAAATTTCACTCTGGTTTTAATCTTCTGCTCCGTCATTGCCGCATCCAATTCATTCATGAGCATCACATACCAATCGGCAGGACGCTTGGTACGACAACGTTCACATTCGCAGTAATTATTGGAACCGTCTGCCAGACAAAAGCTGATAAAATCCGCCTGCGGGTGAGTGTTACAGTAATCCACCGAATATTTCACAATTTTTTGTCTGACCTCTTTGTTGCTGTAGCAAGCCTGGGTATTCATCAAAGAACCGCCAAACAGCGTTCGCTCTCCGTTCAATTCCGCAAAATAACGATTCACACCTGATTCCTTGAAGGGTTCTTCGGAAACGGGTTCCCACCCTGTAGGAGCACCTCCGTAGGGTCCGCAATGGAGTCCGTGCCCAATGGTGGTATAAAGCAAGCTCCGTTTGGCAATCTGTTCTTCAAACAGAGAAACCATGCCCTTTACTTCTTCATCAGTAACCGAAATCGGAGGGCGGTTGGGGTTGTTTAACACATGCTCCATGCCCGGTCTGTTTTCATAATCATACCACCGCTTGAAAAATACGGTAGGTGAGAAAAACTGGATATAATATCCGTTCATGCCCACTTTCGGGATCCAGTCAATCATGTCTTCCACGCATTCGTAAAAACATGCTCCCTCAATACAAATCATTCTCTGTCGGGAAGAAGCTGCTTCGCAAACGAAAACATCTTGGTTTTTCAACCCTGCCGGAATCAGTTCCCCCTCTTTCCCGGGACGCAAGAATACGAACCCTTGCTCCCGAAGATAGCGGTACACGCCAATCAGCACCGAACGGGCGTTGCTTCCTGTAATAACTCCATTTTTCCCCTTGACATCAATGAAAACAGCATCATCAAAATAAGAATCTTTTCCCTTTGGAACATCCTCACTTAAACTGATTCCAAGGGCAATTCCTGATTCGTCCCAAGACTCCTGCTCTGAAATTAAAATCTGTTCTTCTGTCACATAGGACAAATATTTTTTTAATTCCTCACAGGCAAACAGTACGGTATTTCTGTCTTTCTCGGTTAATTGAGCCGTGACTCCTTTGATTTTCCAAAGCATTTTATTTTTCCTCCGTTTCAATTCCTCCTTGGGTCACATCGCCATGAATTCCTAGCTGATTCTTTTCAATCTGACGTTTCAAATCTCCAAACATACAATGTATCATGAATTTACATTCATAACCATCCAGATACAGTCGATTCTCCCATTCATTGCGGTTAACAAACTCAATAATTTTTTTGGGAATTTCATGATTAACAGCACCTTTTTGCACTGTATCCAGATAACCTTCCAGCAACATCCGATTCAACTCTGCACTAAACTTCAGATTGCTCCAAGACAATTTCTGAATTCCTTCTGCCTTTTCCAATTCTTCATCTATGACAGGGAGAAATTCGCGGCTATAATCCACACCCTTTTGAAACATTCCTTCGTTGCCTTCGGATAAAATGTGTTTTTCATTTCTCAAAATATGTGGCATCCCGCATTCGGACATGGTTTCTAAATATTCCTTTGCTTTCTGATAGGAAGAGCCAAACTCTGCCTTTAAAATATCTTCACATTCAGTATCAAAATCGCAATCTTTATTCCAAAGGGTTCTTGCCATCATCTGCATGCCCAAAGCTGTAGGTGAGAAATTACGCTGACCCTGACAGCTTACTAATCCCGTAAATTTTGTTTGATCATAATGACTGAGGTCTTCATGGATAATTTTTGCTGTTTGCACTCTACCCAAATCGCGATAGCAATCCCACATATAGTAATAGTCAAACACTTCACAATCACCGTCAAAAACCTCTCTCCATCCATTTAAGTAAGCTGCAAATTCTTCTGTGTTTTGAGGAAAGACTAATTTGTTCAGGGTGAATTCCCTCATTTCATAAGAAGTTTCTGAAGGCAAGGGCATAGAATAAGAACGGCTGATGGGACAATAGGTCATCACAAAACGGTCGGGGTTATGAAACCGTTCCGTTTCGGGAGGCCAAATGAGATCCACATACACACAAAATTTCACTCTGGTGGGAAGCTGTTCTGCCGTTAATGCCTCATCCAACTCGTTCAGCAACATCACAAACCAATCGGAAGGACGTTTGGTTCTGCAGATTTCACATTCACAGTGATTATTTTCTCCATCTGCCAGCCAGAAATTGATATAATCCGCCTGAGGATGTTCTTTGCAATAGGCAACGGTACCTGCCACAATTTTATCTCTGACCTCTTTATTTCCGTAGCATGCCTGAGTAAAGGAAAGGCTGCCCCTTACCTTTCGTTCGCCCTTTTGTTGGGCAAAAAATTGATCCACGCCGCGTTTTTGATAGACCTCATCAGATTCCGGAGTAAACTCGCCGGGCTCTCCTCCGAAGGCGGCACAATGAAAGCCATGACCCACGGTGGTATAAAGTAAGCTGCGCTTGGCAATTTGTTCTTCAAACAGAGATACCATCCCCTGTACTTCTTCTTTGGTAATGGGAATGGGAGTATGATAAGGATTGTTCAGCACCTCTTCCATTCCTGCTCTTTCAGAATGGTCATACCAATTTTTGAAAAAAGCATAAGGATTAAAATGCTGAATAAAATAGCCGTTCATTCCGACTTTCGGAATCCAGTCAATCATATCTTCCACACATTCGTAGAAACATGCCCCTTCAATACAAATCATTCTCTGTCGGGAAGAAGCTGCTTCGCAAACGAAAACATCTTGGTTTTTCAACTCCTCCGGAACAAGCTCTCCCTCTTTCCCGGGACGCAAGAATACAAACCCTTGCTCACGAAGATAGCGGTACACACCAATCAGCACCGAACGGGCGTTGCTTCCTGTAATAACTCCGTTCTTTCCTTTAATATCAATGAAAACAGCATCGTCATAATAGACATCTTTTACCTTTGGAATATCCTCGCTCAAACCAATTCCTAATGCGATTCCGCTGTTATCCCAATTTTTTTGTTCCGCAATGAAAATCTGTTCTTCCGTCACATAAGATAAATACCGTTTCAGTTCTTCGCAGGCAAATAAAATAGTATTTCGGTCTTTTTGAGAAGCATTTCCCGTAATTCCTTTTATTTTCCACAACATCTTTACGCCTTCCCTTCTTCATCAGTAATAACCTTTTTCAAAATCATATCAAAAAACAAGGTTTTATTTTCATCTCATTATAACATAAAAAATACAAACGCGTTATCATAAAAGTACGAATTTTAGCAGAAAAGTAAGGTTATTTTCATTACAGTAAAATTTCTATCGGTGTTCTGTTTTCAAAGTAACAATAATGAGTAAAGCCGACTTCTTTTGCCGTTTTTGCACCAATTGCCAAACCCTTCCCCAATGTTTCGGTTCTGTGAGCATCGCTTCCCAAGGTAATCCGTCTGCCTCCAAACCCATAATAAAGCTCCAGCCATTCTTTATCCGGAAGCAAATGTCCCCATTCTGTCTCCGCACCGGATGTGTTAATCTCCAAAGCAATTCCACGATCAATTATCGTTTTTAAAATTTGTTCAATTTGTTCCCGGTTTTTCTCTAACGTCACATTACGATGATAACGACCGTTCAAATATCTGAGGGGCAAAGTCAGATGGGTCAATACGTCAATCTCTGCCGTCCGAACCATGGTGAGAACATTTTCGTAATATTGAAACAAAAATTTTTCTGTTTCGCTCTCATTCAAATGTGCCAGACCTTCGCTGTGAAAATACTCAGAAAATCCCATTTGACGAAAGGTAAGAGCTGTATGAATGGAGCCCAACACAATATCAACAGGCATTTGCTTCAAAAATTCATTGTGTTCTTTTTTATACCCCACACATTCTCCCAACTCAACACCGCAAAAAATCCGAAAAGGAACCTTTTGTTGCATTTCTTTTGCTTTTTTTGCACAGGCACGAATATGCGAAAAATCCATTCCGGTTGAAATGGGCTCGTAATGGTCGGTAAAGGAAATCCCCTTTAGTCCTAACTCTATTGCTCTTTGGCAATGCTCCTCTACAGATGCTTTTGCATCGGCTGAAAAATTAGTATGAACATGACAATCGTAAAACATCATTTTTTCCTTTCTGCTGTTACTCTGAATTCATCATCGATCCTGTGCGTTTCCGAAGCTTTACGAGGAAATTTTCGCACGGACATTTATTATACCATAAAATATCATAAAATACAATCACTTTTCCCCGTAAAGAGTACGCATAGCATTGCAAATGGCAATCACAGCCACCCCCACATCTGCAAACACCGCTTCCCACATACCTGTTAAACCAAAAGCGCCAAGAATCAAAACAGCTAATTTAATCCCCAAGGTCAGTATAATATTTTGTTTCACAATTTTTACGGTTTTTCTTGCAATCTCAATCGCACGGGGTAAATTTGAAAGCTTGTCATCCATTAATACAACGTCTGCCGCTTCTATTGCTGCATCCGAGCCGAATCCGCCCATGGCAATTCCGCAATCTGCCAAAGCCAAAACGGCAGCATCATTAATACCGTCTCCTACATACAAAACTCCCTTCTTTTCTTCCAGAAGTTTTTCTACTAAGGTTACCTTTTCCCGGGGTAATAATTCTGCATGAATTTCATTAATTTCCAGTATTTTTCCGATTTCTTTTGCTACACGTTTTCTGTCTCCGCTACAGAGCAAAATCCGATTCAATCCAAGCTGCTTCAATTTTTCTATTGTTTCTTTTGCATCCTCTTTGGGCAAATCAGAAAGTACAATGGTACCTAAAAAGTTACCGTCTGCCGCAACAGAAATCCGTGTTCCGTCCCCTCTTCCTTCTGATAAAAAAATACCTGCCTGTTCCATAAACAGACTGTTTCCTACCAATACTTCCTTCCCTTCAATCATAGCTTTTACACCATAGCCGGGGATTTCTTCTGTCTGAAACACCTGACCGACAGAGGTTCCGTATGCGCGGCATACAGAACGGGCAATAGGATGATTAGACCCCGATTCAGCCAGTGCCGCCAAGCGAAGAGCAGTGGAAGCATAATTTCCTGTAATCTCTACAACCTCAAAGGTTCCTCCGGTCAAAGTTCCCGTTTTGTCAAACACAGCAATTTTTGCTTGGGCAAGAATTTCAATAAAACGAGCACCTTTAATTAAAATTCCGTGACGGGAAGCACAACCGATTCCGCCAAAAAAGGAAAGAGGAACGGAAATCACCAAAGCACAGGGACATGACACTACCAAAAAGGTCAAACTACGGTGAAGCCACATACTCCAAGACCCTAAGCCAAAGAGTGGCGGAAGCAGAAAAAGCATTCCGGCAAGTGCAACTACAATAGGAGTATACCAATGAGCAAATCGGGTAATTAAGCCTTCTGTTTTTGCTTTGGAAGAGACTGCTTCTTCTACCAATTCCAACAGTTTAGATACGGTCGAATGAGAGTATTCTTTCACAGCCCTCACCTTTAACAAACCTTCTCTGTTAACACAACCGCTGATTGCTTCATCTCCTACCGTCACAAAACGGGGCATACTTTCTCCGGTCAATGCAGAAGTATCCAAAGAAGAGCTTCCCCATTCTACAACTCCGTCTGCAGGAATTTTTTCTCCCGGCTTTATCACCATAATATGTCCGATTTCAATTTCCTCAGGATCAATTTCTTTGAGTTCTCCTTCTTGTTCTATCCATGCCCGTTCAGGTGCCAGCTTCATCAAATCAGCAATAGAAGCACGGCTTTTCCCTACAGCATAGCTTTGAAACAATTCTCCTACCTGATAAAACAGCATAACAAATACTGCCTCAGGAAATTCTTTTAAGCAAAGAGCACCCACTGTTGCAATTGACATCAAAAAAGTTTCGTCCATCCATTGCCCGTTTAAGCAATTACGAAATGCACGATACAGCACATCCCATCCTACCGTCAAATAAGATGCAAGCAACAGGACAGTTCCAAAATTTCCGGATATCATCACACCTGAAACGAAAAGAATCAGAGCACCTATCACTCTCCACAGCAATTTATTCTGTTTTCCATTCATCGTTTTACCTCACAATTCTGCAATCAGGTTCTATCTTTTTACAAATTTTTTGCGTTTCAGCCACAATTTGCTCCAGCTTGCTCTCTTCAACATTTAAAATCAGCTTTTGAGTTAAAAAACTAACCGAAACAGATTCTACTCCCTCCAGCTTTCCGATTGCCTGCTCCATTTTTGCAGCACAATGGGCACATTCCAGATTTTCCATACGATACACTTTTTTCATAATAATCGTTCCTTTCTTTCCTCATCTCATCACTATTCTTCAACATGATCCATTCCCTGGGCTATGATGGTTTTCACATGGTCATCCGCCAAGGAATAAAAAACAGTTTTGCCTTCTTTGCGAAATTTTACCAATCTTGCCTGCTTTAAAATTCGCAGTTGGTGAGAAACTGCGGATAAGGACATTCCTAAGAGTGCCGCCAAATCACAAACACAAAGCTCCTCTTCCATCAGCACATAAAGAAGTCTGATTCTGGTACTATCTCCGAATACCTTGTAAAGCTCTGCCAAATCATACAGATGTTCCTGAGGCGGGAGAGTACGTTCGATTCGGTCAATCACCTCTTGATGGGCATGTAAATATTCACATTGGGGAGTATTCATTTGCATCACCTTCGTTTTAATAATTGAACGATTGTTCAATTATTATTATAACACTCATTCATTTCTTTGTCAATCTTTTTTACAAAAAAAGAAAGCACTCAATCAAGAGGGCTTTCAGCGTGTCGATAAACTTAACGACACGCTGGCAGACGTGGAAAAAGGAAG